>CAJMRO010000044.1:0-13318 GCA_905215825.1 uncultured bacterium | reverse complement strand
AACCAAAGGCGCAGCGTCGAGCCGTTACGCGGTTTGGTAAAACCGCGTAACCCACTACACGGCCTGTGCCAGCTTCTCGGCACGCTCGGCGGCGGCGAGCGCCTCGATCACGGTGCCGAGCTGATCGCCCAGAAGGACGCCGTTGTAGGTGGAGTTGAAGCCGATACGGTGATCGGTCACGCGGTCCTGGGGCTGGTTGTAAGTACGGATCTTCTCGGAACGGTTGCCGTGGCCGATCTGGCTCTGGCGCTCGGCGCCGAGCTCGGCCTGCTGCTTCTCGAGTTCCATCTCGTACAGACGGGCACGCAGCATCTGCATGCAGACCTCGCGGTTCTGAATCTGGGAGCGCTGCTCCTGCGACTGCACCACGGTGTTGGTGGGCAGGTGGGTAATACGCACGGCGGAGTAGGTGGTGTTAACGCACTGACCGCCAGGGCCCGAAGCGCAGTAAGTGTCGATGCGCAGGTCGGACTGGTTGATCTGAACGTCGATCTCCTCGGCCTCGGGAAGCACGGCAACGGTTGCCGTGGAGGTCTGGATGCGGCCCTGAGACTCGGTCTTGGGAACGCGCTGGACACGGTGCACGCCGGACTCGAACTTCATGACGGAGTAGACGCGGTCGCCCTCGACCTTGAACTCGATGGACTTAAAGCCGCCGGCCTCGCTGGGGCTGGAATCGAGTACGGTGGTCTTCCAGCCACGCGACTCGCAGAAACGCTGGTACATCTTGTACAGGTCGCCGGCGAAGATGGCCGCCTCGTCGCCACCGGCGGCGGAGCGGATCTCGACGATGGTGTTCTTGTCGTCGTTGGGGTCGCTCGGGATGAGCATGTACTTGATATCTTCCTCGAGCTGGGGAAGCTTGGCCTCGTTTTCGGAGATGTCCATCTGGAGCATCTCCTTCTCATCGGCATCGGTAGTATCGTGGAGCATTTCCTTGGCAGCCTCGATGTCGTCGAGCGCGCCGATGTACTCGCGCGAGGCGGCGATGAGGTCGGACTGGTGCGCGTACTCCTTGTTGAGACGCGTGAACTCCTTGATGTCGGAGGCGACGGCCGGGTCGGAAAGCTTCTTCTCGAGCTCCTCGTAGGCCTTGATGATCTTTTCGAGCTTGTCGCGCATGGCAGGACTCCTTTATATGCGTGAAGGTGAAAATCGGCAGAATTGATAGGGCGTATGGCGCCACTGCGGGGGTAAGCCCAGCTAGAACATGTCGATCTTCAGATACATGCGCATCCCTTCGCGTATGGGGTACATAGTTGCGGTCTAACCCATACATGATAGCGTGCGCAGGCAAACCTGCATATAACCCGCACGGAATGAACGGCCAACAAAGGGACTGTCGCTTTGTCACATTCTAGAGCGTTTGAAGCAGAGCGATGAAAAAGCGAACGCCCTGGAGGTAGGCACGGCGGGTAATGCGCTCGTTGGTGCCGTGGACACCGCGCTCGCACTCGTCATCGTCTACCACAAAGGCCGAGAAGCGAATGCACTCGGGGCAAATGTGCTGGTAGTTGGCAGCGTCGGTCGCACCGATCACGGTCGAGGGCACAATTGCCACTGGCTCGAATGCTCCGTTTTCCTCCGTCCCCAAAGGGTCACGGAAGTAGCGGGCGGCAATGGCGCGAACGGCCTCGAGCCCTGGTCCACCGACACGCGGGGACGGCGAGGGCTCGGAGCTGCCGGGGCCAAGTTCGACCTCCACACGTCCGGCAAGGCCCGCCGCGGCAACCGCCTCGCGGCAGCAGGCCACGACATCGGCCACGCCCGTGCCCTCGAGCATGCGGAAGTTGATATTGGCCCACATATCCTGCGGCATCACGTTAGCGCCAGTGCTGCCGCCCTCGATCTGCGTGGGCGCGCAGGTGGTGGTCACGAGCGGATAGAGCTTCTTGCTGGCGAGGCAGTCACGGACAATGACGTCCCCGTTGGCGGCAATCTCGTCCGCCGTGCAGAGCCCCAGCTCGACAAGCCGTACGGCAAGCAGATCGGTCACACGCGTCGGCCACTCGATATCGCAGATTGCGGCGATAGCGCGGCTCAGCACCTCGAGCGATGTGCCGCCGTAGGGGTTGGACGAATGCCCGCCCTCACTCTTCGTCTTGAGCACGATATCGGCATAGCCCTTCTCGGCAAGGTCGGCATGCATAAGCCAGCCCTCGCCCGCGCCGTACTCGGCAGCCGAAACAATACGGTAGTCGCCCTCGTCGATCAGGTATTCAAGTTCAATACCGCGCTCCTCGAGCACGCGACCGATCGCCCCCGCGCCGTATTGCGTGGTTTCCTCGTCCTGACCAAAGGCGATCAGCAGGGAACGCCTGCGCTCCCAGCCGTGGGCCAGCGCATACTCAACCGCCTCGAGAATGCCTGCGACCTGGTCCTTCATGTCGATGGCGCCGCGGCCCCAGATGTAAGTTTCGTCCACGTGCCCGCTAAAGGGGGCGTGCGTCCAATCGTCCTCGGTACCCGGCACCACGGGGACCACGTCCATGTGGCCCATGAGCATGACGGGTTTGAGGGCGGGGTCGGAACCGCCAAGCGTCACCAACAGCGAATGGTCGACAAGCTCGACCTCGCCCGCCGCGAACACGCGCGGCCAGGCCTGCTGCATATAGGTGCGCAGGCCGTCGAAGGGCTGCCAGTCCACCGCCTCGGCATCCATGCTCGAGATGGTCGGAAACGACAGCACACGGCCCAAGCGCTCGCACGCGCCGGCCTCGTCTATATCGGCAAAATCGTCCTCATGCGCAAAGAAGCGCCAAACCTCGGCCATGACATCCTTTCGATTGTGATGACGAGGGCCGCCCCACCGGAGCGGCCCTGCCACATAAGCGTTTGCGGTCGGTTATTTGTCCTCGAGATAACGCGAGAGGAACTCGCGGGTGCGCTGGTGTTTGGGGTTGCCGAAGAGCTCGGCCGGCGCGGCGTCCTCGAGCACCACGCCCTTGTCCATAAAGACCACGCGGTCGGACACCGTGCGGGCAAAGGCCATCTCGTGCGTGACGACGACCATGGTCATGCCGTCGGCAGCGAGCTTGCGCATGACCTCGAGCACCTCTCCCACGATCTCGGGGTCGAGCGCTGAGGTCGGCTCGTCGAACAGCATGATCTGCGGATTCATGCACAGGGCGCGGGCGATGGCCACGCGCTGCTTTTGACCACCGGACAGGCGACCCACGGCGGCGTGCGCGAACTTTTCGAGTCCCACGCTGGTCAGATGCTCCATCGCGACCTTCTCGGCCTCGGCCTTGCTCATCTTTTTGAGCGTGACGGGCGCGAGCGTGCAGTTGTCGAGCACATCCATGTTGTTGAACAGGTTAAAGCCCTGGAACACCATACCGATGTCCTCGCGGAGTTTATTGATATTGCAGCGCTCGGCCGTAAGGTCCTGACCGTGGAACCAGATATGGCCCGCGTCCGGGGTCTCGAGCAGGTTGAGGCAACGCAGGAAGGTCGATTTGCCCGAACCCGAAGCGCCGATAATGGTGACGACCTCGCCTGATTTGACGGACAGGTCGATGCCCTTGAGCACCTCGAGCGAGCCGAAGCTCTTGCGCAGGCCCTCGACGCGGATGAGCGGCTCATTGGTCTGTGCGGCGGCCGCAACGCCGGTAGTGGCGGTATCTGCCATGATGATTCTCCTCGTCTTGAGCCTAGTTGGAGCTGGGCAACGTGGCCGGAGCCTCGGCACCAAGTTTTTTGCCAAAGGCTTCGAGCAGGCGGCTCGCCACGAGCGTCAGGATCAGGTAGACCACGAGCGCCACGCAGTAGACCTCCATCTGGCGGTAGTACACGCCGGCGACGGTGGTGGTGGCGTACATGAGGTCGAACACGCCGATGACCGAGAGCACCGACGAGTCCTTGATGTTGATGATGAGCTCGTTGGTGAGCGCCGGAATCGCGTTTTTAATGCCCTGGGGGAACACGACCTTGCGCATAGCCTGCCACTGCGACAGACCCAGCGAACGCGCTGCCTCGGCCTGGCCGGGATCGATGGACTCGATGCCGCCGCGCAGAACCTCCATCATGTAAGCGGTGGAGTTGAGCGAGATGGTGACGAGGCCGGCGGTGAAGGTACTCCAGATCTGGTTGGCCTGGGCGGTCTCGAAGCCCATGCCGCGCAAAACGGTGAAGCCCGCGTAATAGATGAGCAGGCCCTGAACCATCATGGGCGTGCCGCGCACGATGGTGGAGTAGATGGTCGCAAAGCCGCGGCCAATGCTCTTAAAGAAGCGCACCAGGTCGTTGTCCACGCGATCGAAGGTCTGAATACGCAGGAACACAAAGAGCAACGCCAGGAAGAATGCGATGACGGTGCCGAAGGTGGCAAGCGCGATGGTGATCTCGATGCCGCGGATAAAGAAGTCCCCGCTCTTGTAGGTCATGTAGACCAGGCTCGACAAAAAATCGCTGGGGTTGGAGTCCGAGACAATGCTCACCTGCACCAGGTCGATAAACGACATGACGCAGCGGTCCACGAAAAAGATTGCCGCGATGGCGACCACGACGTAGCTGCCTAAGCGTGCGCCACGACGGAAACGCTCGGATGCGAACGGCGACTTCTCGCGATAGTCGTTCCAGTGCATGAGCTTGGTGACGAGCGCAGCCGCCGACACGACAATCCAAGCCCAAAGAATCGCCCAAAGGCAATCCTGGAAGATACCGGTGGGCGCCAAGAAGCTCAGCGGTGTGGGGTTGCGCTGGCTAAACGCCAGGCCGAGCGCCGCGATAACGCTCGTGCCCAGGTACACATAGCGGTGGTCGGCCTTGATAAAGGAGACCAGACGATTAATGGCTTTCATGCTGCCTCCTTATGCCGGCTGACGGTCGAGGCACGCGTCCCACATTTGGTCGCGCTCCTCTTGGCTAATGCCCTTGAGTGTCTTGTCGATGAGCTTAAGCAGCTTGTCCGAGCCCTTGCGGCAGCCGACGTTTGCCGAGACCTCCTGCTTAAAGCCCTCGCCCTCGGCAAAATGAATAGGGACAATGCCCGGGTTTTGGGCCATATAGCCTTTCTCGTTCTCGGTGTTGTACGTCACAGCGTCGCAGGTACCCTGCAGCAGGTTCGAAAACACCGTGGGAACCGAATCGACCGGGTTTTTGTGCACAACGCCCGGAATCTCGTCGATGACGGTATCGAGCATGGTGTCCTTTTGGCCGAGGACCGTGGCACCGCTAAAGTCGCTGAGCTTGGTGGCGTTTTGGTAAGGCGAGCCCTCTTTTACGAACAGGCCAAAGTAGCCAATGAAGTACGGGTCGGAAAAGCCGACGGACTCCTCGCGCTCGGGCGTGGCACTCATGCCGGCAATGATGAGGTCGATCTGGCCGTTGTTGAGCGAATCGATAAGGCCCGAGAAGCTCTGCTTGACGGCAACGGGCTCGCCGCCGAGGGCCTTGCAGACGATCTTGGCGATCTGCACGTCGTAGCCGTCGGCATAGGCACCCTGCACGTTGTCGATGGGGATGGTGTACTCGCTGGCCTCGGAGACCTGCCAGTTGTACGGGGCGTAGGCTGCCTCCATACCGATGCGGATCTTGTCCTTGCCGATAACGGAATCGGACAGGTCGTCGCGACCGCCGCCCGTCGTGGGCTGAACCACCTTGAGCGTGGACGGGCGCTGACAGCCGGCGAGCGCGCCGGCGACGACGGAAGCGCTCGCAGCGAGAGCGCTACCCAAAAAGATGCGACGGCTGCATACCGGCTGTGGATGCGCGTCGCGCTGATGGGGAGAATGCATAATCTGCCTTCCCTGTTGAATCGTATGCTGACGACTTAACAGGATATACGCCAGCGACCAGCAGCGCAGCACAAGCTCGAAAAATTAATAGACACACAGTAGTCATTGGGGACGCCGATGTTTTGGCAATGCCGGCGAGCGACGTCCAGAGCGAACAAGTGGCATGAAAAAGGCAAGGCATGACCAGAAGGTCTATGCCTTGCCTTTTGAATGACAAATTATCGCTCTGGACGGCGCACAGCATCGACCGAGCGGCGGAACCTCTAGAGCAAGGTAACGCTAAAGGTACGCTTGTCGGTGGCGCCGGGAGCCAAGGTGATGGTGTTGACCTTGTGCTCGAAGACGTCGTCCTCGGTGTCCATGGTGGTGTGACCGGTCCAGGGCTCGAGCGCAACAAACGGAGCGTCGTTGGCGGCAGACCACACGCCGATGTACTTAAAGCCCTCAAAGTCGATCTTGACGCCGTGGCCCGACTTGCGACCGCGCAGCGTGAGCGTGGAGCCCGGGGTATCGGTGAACATGATGGCGTCGTTATCGAAGCTGCGGTGCGTGATGGGCAGCACGTCCGAGTTATCGGGGGCCTTGTAGCTACCCTCGAACGTCATAAGGCCATCGGGCGTGATGACGGGGGCCTCGTTAGTCCAAGCCTCGGTAAACGCCAGCTCGTAATCCTCGAACGCCTCGTCCTCGGCGCCCGGGGCGGGCACGTTAAATGCGGGGTGGCCGCCCACCGAGAACGGCAGGTTCACGTCGCCGGTGTTGGTGACGGCAAAGGTCTGCGTAAGGGTGGCGTCGCCGGTCAGGGCATAGGTCATGTTGAGCTTAAAGTGGAACGGAAACGCCTTGAGAGACTCGGACGTGTCGGTGAGCTCATAGGTAACGGACGAACCATCCTCCGACACCTCGACGATCTTGTGCTCGACAATGCGTGCGATGCCGTGGCGCGCCATCTCGCAGGTGCCGGCCGCAGACGCCGCCGTGTTGTTGCGCAGCGATCCCACGATGGGGAACAGGATGGGCGCGTGCTTGCCCCAAAAGGCCGGGTCGCCCTGCCACAGATACTCATTGCCGTTGAGGGCAAGGCTCGTGAGCTGGGCGCCCATGGAATCGATGGCCGCGGTGAGGCTGCCGCGCTTGATGGTAGTGACGGTGGACATGCTACTTCCTCCAATGGTAAACAACGGTGTCGAGGGCTATTGTCCCACTCTTGGCGGCGGGGTTGAGCGGCGGACGCAGTTATTGAGCAATAGCGTAAAGGTCAAACCCGCCCTGCGGCGTGCTATCGACCGTGTCGGGAGCCTGTGAATTAAAACTCACCGGAACCATGCGCTTTGAGGCGCGGTAACGCGTGCCGTCGGTGGCGACGGGCGGCTCATCGACCGTGAGCTCGTAGTCGCCGGGCTTGAGCTCGATGCCGTCACCTTCGGAATTAACGTATTGGTACTCGTCGATTGCTTGTCCCTTGAGCGTGCGGCCCACGATATGGACGAGCATTTGGCTGTCGCCGCGCGCGGTATCCCACGTCGCGCCGTCCTTAACCTCGACCGACACATGCACCGAGCGCGTGCGGCTGAGCGATTGCTCGACGGACATCTCGACCTTGGCGGCGTCTTGGCGCTGCTGCTCGACATGGTCCCAGATGCTGCCGATTGCCGAGCAGGCGATAACGCCGGCCATGAAGGCGATAAGGATGGGGCCGAGCGGAGAGCGGCGCCCCGTGTCTTCCTCGCGAGCCAGGTCGGGGCGATGCGTGGGCGCAGGCGCCTGGGCACCCTGCGCGGGCACGTCGAGAATGCTGAAAGATGCCGTACTGCCGGGGTCGATGGTGTGGCGCGGTTGCGGAGTCTTTGCCGGCGAGATGGACATATCGGCCGGCTCACCGAGTGTGGCCGTGGCATCGGTCTTCGCCTCATCGGCCTCGGCCTGGGCCCAGGCCTGTTCAAAGGTCAGGGGCTCGGCGGGGTCGGAGGCAGCATCCGTCTCGACGACATCGTTGCCGGCCTCGTCCTCGTCGCCCGACACGTCACGCGGCGCGGGCTCGTCCCACCCCTCGTCCGGAGCCTCGCCCTCGGTATACCACCATTCAAAGTTATCGATATCCATACGGGGCGCCCCTTAGGCCTCGCAAATAAACACTTGTTAGCCTTATACCCGCAGATGGCGCTGGAGCTCGCACGGAATGCGATAAAGGGACTGCTCCTTTGTCGCATCGAAGTTGCGGTGGAATAGTTCCTGTTTGCACGCCCACTCGAGCTATTTAGGGACTATTTCACCGCAAGTTATTTGAGGGCGACGGGGATTTGGATACAGCAGAAGTCCTCTTGGTGAGACTCGTCGTAGCTCGTGGTGTCCAGGTAGCAAAAATCGAAAGCATTGCCGATGGGCTGGAGCGCGTGCCTGTCCATGCAGGCCACGATGGCGCGGATACCCTCGGGCTCGTACGGCATGCCCCAGCGACTCATGCACAGGTACGTGCCCTCGGGCAGCACCTCGACGCCAATCTCCGCCAGCTCGGCAGGATCGCTCGGCAGTATTTCCTCGGCACCACGCGGCAACACGGCAAAGGAACCGGCACCGGCGATGGGGTCGTCGGAATGCAGCGCCTCGCGACGCAGCATGGCGCCCCAACCGCGCATGGGGCGTGTGCCCGTGAGCGCACGCATGCGCAGAATCGCCCGCATGAGCGTGGGGTGCAGCATCGAGCGGCCACGCTCGATATCGCTCGGGAACTCCTCAAAGACCACGTAGCGGCGCTCGAATTGCTTGAGCTCCGGTTTGCCCTCGCGCTCGCGCCAATAGACCGCCTCGTCGTAAAAACTCAGCCGCTCCTGCACGCTCGCGCGCTCGGCTTTGAGCCCGGCAATCTGCTCGTCGAGCGCCTGCACCCGCGAGCGCAGGTGATCGGTCATCTCTCCAATGTCGAACGTCGAGGTCAGGCGATCGATCTCATCGAGTTCCAGTCCCAAGTCGCGCAGCATGCAGATCAGACGCATGAGCGGGATCTGCGTGGGCGAATAGAAACGGTAGCCTTTTTCGTTAACCACGGCGGGTTTAAACAGACCGATCTTGTCGTAGTAGATGAGCGTTTGGCGCGAAACGTTAAACAAGCTCGCCATCTCGCTAATCGCATACATACCCGTCTGCATAGGTCCTCCCGACACACCCTTTGACACGAAAAGCCCGCCGCCCACAGGGGCAGCGGGCTCAAACACTACTCGTATCCTACCCTAAAGATGCCTATGACCAGCGCTTATAGTTGGCGCACGACACGCCGACGGCCTCGAGTGCCTTGGCGGCGATGTGATGCACCGCCTCATCGAGCGTGGCGGGGCCGTTGTAAAACGTGAGCATGGGCGGCATGAGCATGACGCCCGGCACGCGCGCCAGGCGTGCCATGTTGTCGACATGGATCGCACTGAAGGGCGTCTCGCGCACCATAAGCACCAGGCGGCGCTGCTCTTTCATCTGCACATCGGCCGCACGCAGCAACAGGTTTTCGCTGTAGCCGCTCGCGATGCCGGCGAGCGTCTTCATGGAGCAGGGAGCCACGATCATGCCGTCGACCGGATAGGTGCCGCTTGCGATGGCAGCGCCAATGTTCTTGTTGTCGTAGACCACATCGGCATAGCACGCAAACTCGTCGAGCGTCATGCCGAGCTCCTGCTCGATGGTGATCTCTCCCCCGCGCGTGACGACAAGCGCCGACTCAGCGCCGGCCTGGCGCAGGCATTTGAGGCATTCAAGGCCCAGTGCCGCACCGCTGGCGCCAGACACGCCAACGACAATGCGACGGGGACGAACAGAAGACTCAGGCATGACAACTCCTTAACTACTTGGTAGGGCTACTTACTAGAAGGCGAGCTCGGCGGCCCACTTCTCTTCATCGATCTCCATGAACTGCGAGCGGATGAAGTTCTTCTTGAGGTTAAACGGAACCGTGCAGTCGAAGATGGCCTTGCAGGCGATACCGTGCTCGCGGATCGAAGGATCGAACGCGGGGTCGTTGGACGGATCGAGCACGTGGCAGTGGCAACCGGGGATGGTGATGAGGTCCACGTCGGCCTGGAAGCGCGTGGTCATGGCCCACATCACGTCGCTCATATCGAAGATGTCGACATCCTCGTCGACAAGGATGACGTGCTTGAGCTCGGAGAACGCCGAGAAGGCGAGCATGGCGGCGTTGCGCTGACGGCCCTCGTCATTTTTGCTCGACTTCTTGAACTGCATGATGGCAACGAACTTGCCGCCACCGCAGGGAGCGGCGTGAACGTTGAGCAGGCGGCCCGGGATAGCGGTCTCGACCATCTTGTAGATGGAGGCCTCGGTGGGGATACCGGCCATGGACACGTGCTCGTGCGAAGGGCCGATGCAGCTCTCCATAATGGGGTTGACGCGCGTGGTGACGGCGGTGATCTTGATCACCGGGCAGACCTTGGCGCCACCGGTGTAGCCGGGGAACTCGGGCATGGCGTAGCCGTGGCCGTTGACATCCTCGTTGATGGTCTCGTCGTGCATGAGGTAGCCCTCGAGCACGTACTCGGCATTGGCAATGCACTTCTGCGGAACGGTGACGCAGTCGGCAAGCTCGACGGCGCGGCCGCGCAGGGCGCCGGCGATCTGCAGCTCGTTGAAGCCGAGCGGCGTGGTGGGGGCCTCGAAGCCGCAGCACATGTACACGGCGGGGTCCAGGCCGATGGAGATGGAGATGGGCATATCCTCGCCGCGCTGGCAGTACTCGTCAAAGAACGCACCCAGGTGACGGCTGCCCGGGGTGATCCACATGGCGAGCTTGTCCTTGTCGACGCAGGAGAAGCGGTGGATGGTTACGTCGGACTGGGTGCCATCGGGGCTCGTGCCATAGGCGAGGCCCATGGTGATGTAGGGGCCGCCGTCAACGGGCGTGTTGGTGGGAGCGGGAACGATCTTGCGCAGGTCAAAGCCCTCGTCGGTCGCCTTGTACACGACCTCCTGGCAGTCGACGTGCTTGCCCTCGGCGATCTGCTCGGGGGCGATCAGGTTCTCGAAGCGCTTGCCGATCTCGAGGCCCAGGTGCTCCTCGTCCAGGTCGAGCAGGGCGGCAACGCGCTTGCGGCTGGCAAGCATACCGATGCAGACCTTGGCGTCGTCAAAGCCCTTGACGTTGTTGAAGACCATCGCCGGACCCTCTTTGGTCGGGCGCATGACGGTGCCGCCAGCACCGACGTGACGGTAGACGCCCGAGACCTCGGCATCGGGATCGACCTGGGTGTCGGTCTCGAGCAGCTGGCCCGGCATCTCACGCAAAAAGTCGAGCGCGGAACGCAGGTCGTGGATCTGGGAAGCATCGGTAGTGGACATGGCGTACTCCTTTCGGGAGAGTGTCCGGCGACGGGGTGCCGCCGGACGGGGTAACGTAATGGGGCCGCGGCGCTCACAAATGGAGCGCTCGACCACTCGAAGTTCAAGCGCTTGGCTGCTTACAGCCGGGGCGCTCGACCGCTTACATCAGGCCAAAGAGGTGGAACCAGGCGGCCTCGACCAGCACGACGACAAAGACGACCGCGGTGAGGGGGATGCCCATGCGCATAGCCTCTTTGGAGGTGTAGCCGCCGGCGTCCTTGCCTTCGCCGATAAGGATCGGCAGGTTATGGAACGGCAGGATGTAGTGGATGTTGATGGACGTGAAGACGATGAGCGCCACGGCGAGTGGGCTCACGCTGGAGCCGGCGGCAAAGCTGATAAATGCCGGCACGCACACGCCGAGCACGGCCATGACCGAGCCCATGAACATGTGGATGATCATGGAAAGCGCGGCGACGAGCAGGGCGAACAGGAAGATGTTCTCAGGCACGGAGCTGGGGAGCACGACGTCGTCGATCCAGGCGTTCATGCCGGTGGCACCGCCCACGGAGCCCACGGCCATGGCGGCCGTCAGGAACATGAGGGACTTGATGTCGACAGCGTTCCAGCTGGCGGGAGTGAGGACTTCGCCGATGATGGGCATGGCGAGAGCAACGCCAATGGCCAGGGTGACCCAGCCGATATAGTCGCCCGAGACGGTGAGCCACAGCGCGATGGCGATGACAAGCCACACGATGGTGCGGATCTCCTTGACGGAGAGCTTGCCGAGCGCGGCCTGCTTGGCCACGATCTGCTCGCGATCGTAGACGAGCTCCTTGCTGGGCTTAAAGAGGAAAAGGCCCAGGAACAGGGTGCACAGCAGCGCAACCAGCATAGGCACGCTCATGTACAGGAACCAGTCGACGAAGGACGGGCTCATGCCGCCGGCCTCGGCACTGTACTGCGCAACGAGCGGGTTAAGCGTGGAGTCGCCCGTCAGGAAGAACATGGAACCCGGGGCGGCAGCGGCAAACACGAGGAAGCCGAGCTTGCCCTTGTCGTCGTCACCGTAGCCGGCGGACTCGGCGATGACCGAGACGACGGCGAGGATGAGGAAGGCGCGGGGGAACGGATGCGGGATCAGCAGCGACAGCACAAAGGTGAGCGCGAAGATCGAGATGATGAGCGACTTGGCGTCGCGCACGAACTTGAGCATGAACGCGTAGGCGATGCGCTCGCCCAGGCCCGACTCCTTGACCGCGCTGGCGATGAGGTAGGCGCCGATGACGAGCCACATGGTGGCCTTGGTCCACGAGCTAAACGTGGAGGCGACCGTCGCCGAGATGCTCGCGGCGCCCGTGTCGTCCACGCACACCTTGAACAGGACGAGCAGTGCGCAGTAGAGCAGGCCCACAAAGCCCGGCTGTGCCACGCCGCATGCCCAGAACACCACCGTGGCGAGCGTCAGTGCCAGACAGGTCTGACCGCCGACCGTGAGCTCGACCGTCGAGCTCAGCTCCGCCAAAGGAAGAAACTTCACCAGCAAAAAGACAACGATACCCAGCACAAAGCCAATTTCGCGCTTGGTGATCTTAAACGCCTTCTTTTCCGCTTCCATCTCCCCACCTTTCTTGTTGGGGGCGCTCCGAATTCGCAGCCATGTTGCCGCTTAAAAAGGGGCGCCCGTTATCGGACACCCCTTACGTTGCGCTGTGTTGCGGCAATACAGTCAAGCGGATTTTTTGGATGAGAAGCGATTCCCTAGACAAAAACCGTCACAACATTCGACGCTTTTCCTCGTTTTCGAGATTTTCGCCGAATGTTGTGACGGTTTGGATGTGGCAAAGGGACTGTCTTTTTTACATAGCGAGGGCCGTGCGGATGAATGGGTCGCCGAGGGCCTCGCGGAGCCAGGGGGCCAGCTGCTCGGGGTGACCCTGCAGGTAGCCTTTGAGCTCGGACGGAGCCACGCGACGCACTTCCGAGATCTCCTCTTGGTTGATATGCAGCTCGCCCGGCTCAACATGGGCAAGGTAGACCTCGCACCATTCGCACTCGCAGCGACCGTCGCCGTGGTCCTCGCGGTACACCACGTGTCCGAGGTGCTTGAGCTGATCGGGCTCGCGCGTAATGCCGAGCTCTTCGTTGATGCGGCGCGCCGCGGCGGCCGCGACGTCTTCCCCGGGGAGCGGATGGCCGGCGCAGCTATCGGCCACCACCCCGCCCCACAGGCGCTTGAGCGGACTGCGGCGACAGAGCAG
>CAJMRO010000043.1:0-13625 GCA_905215825.1 uncultured bacterium | reverse complement strand
GGACGCAAGCGTCTCGTTGGCGGCCATGCCGTGCGCGTTGCCGGTCATTACGGCCGAGGCGGCGCGCAGGGCGTCGAGCTCGCGCTTGCACTCCTGGCACATACCGACGGTGCGGGCGGCCTGCTCGGCCTCCATGCCGCCGGCCTTTTGCAGCAGGCGCTTGGCGTAGTCGATCTCCTTGTGCGGGGCAAACGGCTTGCCGCAACGCGAGCAGTGCTCGAGCGTATAGACGCTCTTGCTGGTGAGGTCGTCCTTGCTCATGACGGCCAGCTCAAACTCCTCGGTGAGCTTGATGGCCTCCATGGGGCAGGCTTCCTCGCAGCGGCCGCAAAAGATGCAGCGACCGTAGTCGATCGACCAGGTGATGGTATCGGCCGCAAGGTCGGTGTCCATGCGAATGGCATCGGCCGGGCACGCCACGCCGCAGGCACCGCAGGCGATGCAGAGCTCGGCGTTGTGCTCGGGCTTGCCGCGCATGTCCTTGTTGGTGGGGAACGGCGCAAACGGGTACTTGACCGTCGCGTCGCCGGCCTTGGCGTTGACCTTCCAAAGCTTCAGCATATTAGAGCGCCTCCTCATCGAGCGGAGCGGCCATGGTGCCCTCGCCCGCAAGCGGCGACTTGTCGCGCCAGACGTTCTCGAACTGCTCCTTGTCGAGCACGTGGTCGCGCTTGGCGGCGACATCGGTCACCGTCACGCGGTCGGTGCAGGAGTAGCACGGGTCGAGCGAGCCGACGATCAGCGCCGCGTCGCCCACGGTGTTGCCGCGGAACATGTAGCGCAGGACCGGCCAGTTGCTGTACGTGGCCGCCTTGGCGCGCCAGCGGTAGCACTTCTGGTTGTTGCCGAGCATGGCCCAGTGCACGTCCTCGCCGCGCGGAGCCTCGGTGGCGCCGATGGCGTACTTGTGCGGGGTGTACTCCCAATCCGTAGTGAGGATGGGACCCGACGGGCAGTTCTCGAGCATGGTCTCGATCATGTCGATCGAATCGTAGACCTCCTGGATGCGGACGGCGGTGCGGCCGAAGGCATCGCAGGTGTCTGCCGTGGCAGCATGCATCTTCTGAACATCCGGATCGGCGTAGCCATCGAAGGGATGGTCAAAGCGCACGTCGCGGGCATAGCCCGAGCCACGCATGAGCGGGCCGACCGGCGAGAAGTCGCGTGCGATTTTGCGGTCCAGAATGCCGATGCCACTCGTACGCTCAATAAAGTTGGGCGTGGAAAGCAGCACGTCGACGAGCTCTTGAACCTCGGAGCGCAGCTGATGGATGGTCGTGAGCGTGGAAAGCTTCTGCTCGGCCAAAATATCGCGACGCACGCCGCCGATCACGTTGAGGCCGTAGGTCTTGCGGTGACCGGAGAGCTTCTCGGCCAGGTCCATGGACTTCTCGCGGACGCGGAAGAACTGCTGGAAGCCGGAGTCGAAGCCGGTGTAGTGCGATGCGAGGCCAATATTGAGCAGGTGCGAGTGCAGACGCTCGACCTCGAGCATGATGGCGCGGATGTACTGGGCGCGCGGCGGGACATGAATGCCCTGAGCGCGCTCGACGGCCTCGGCGTAGGCCACCGAGTGAGCGCAGCCGCAGATGCCGCAGATACGGTCGGCGAGGAACGTCACGGCGTCATAGTTCAGGCGCGTCTCGGCAACCTTCTCCATGCCGCGGTGCACATAGAACAGACGATAGTCGGCGTCGACGATCGTCTCGCCCTCGACGAACAGGCGGAAGTGGCCAGGCTCGTCGGAGGTAATGTGCAGCGGGCCCATGGGGACGAGCGTGGTCTCCTTGCCCTTGGTGTCGGCCAAGAACTCGTAGTTTTCCATGTCACTCGCGGGAGCGGGACGGAAGCGGTAATCCATGGAGTCCTTGCGCAGCGGGTACAGGCCGCTGGGCCAGTCATCGGGCAGCACCAGGCGGCGACGATCGGGCAGACCCTCGGGGATCAGGCCGAACATATCGCGCAGCTCGCGCTCGCCCCACACGCAGGCGGGGACAAACGGCGTCACGGACGGGAACGTCATCTTGGCGGGATCGACCTCGGTGCGCACGGTCACCCAGCCGGGGTCCTCCCCCTCCATGGAGATGACGTAGTACACGGCGTAACGGCCGCACAGGCTGCGCTCATCGTTGCCGATGATCACGGGAATCCAGCCGTAGCGCTCGTAATACAGGTAGTGGACGGCCTCGGGCAGCTTGTCCTGCTTGACGGTAATCGTCAGCTGGTCCTCGCACTGCCACTCGACCTTTTCGATGCAGCCCGGAACGGCGCGGCGCAGGGCCTCGACATGGCTCTCGCAGCGACGGGCATACACCTTGTTCTCAGTTTCAATCATTCGTTACTCCACCTCGCTCTGAGCGGTCTCGGTACCGAACACAGCGCGGTACATCGGCGTCGCGTGAAGTTCCTCGGTGCTCTGCTCGAGCACGATGCCGGTCGCGGTCTCCACACCGTGCACGAGAGGCAGCGGGGTGGCGATGCCAAACCACAAGATCATGACAGCCAGGATGATTTCGGGGATAAGCATGAGCGCCGGGGCCTCATGCTTGCCCATGCCCTGGGGCGCATGACCGAATACCGACTTGAGTGCGATGCGGGTGAGCGCGGAGATGGCCACGGTAAGACCGAGGGCGACCACGACGACCAGCCACATGGGACCGGCGGTAACACCGGCGACAAAAGTCAGGAACTCGGAGATAAACATGCCAAAGGGCGGGAAGGCACCAAGACCAAGCAGCGCCAGGATGGCGAGCGCGGCGGTTGCGGGGGCAACCTCGACGACGCCCTGGATCTTGGCCAAGCTACGCGTGCCAAAGGCGTGCTGGATGTTGCCGGACACGCAGAAGGCAAGCGTCTTGGTAAAGCCGTGGAACACGCAGTGCAGCAAGGCCGCGGCGATACCCAGCGGGCCACCGATACCCAGGCACAGGGCGATAACGCCCACGTTCTCCACAGACGAGTACGCAAAGCGGCGCTTGAGGTCGTCCTGGCGGAACATCGAAAGTGCCGCCACCAAAATGGACAGCGTGCCGACGATCAGCAGCAAAAGTTGCGGATACTCGGCGCCCACGGCCTGGATAGTAAAGCCGTAGAAGCGCATGATCACAAGCATGGCGCACTTAAGCAGCACGCCCGAAAGCAGGGCCGAGACAGGGCTCGGGGCCTGGGAGTGGGCATCGGGCAGCCAAGTGTGCATGGGGAACAGGCCGGCCTTGGTGCCAAAGCCGATCACGATAAACGCAAAGGCGAGGCGCATGAGCGTCGGGTCGAACTGGTCGGCATACGGCAGCACGCACGACAGGAATGCGGCCTCGTGGGCGTTGGGAATCACGTCGGCGGCGTTGGCGTAGATCAGCAGCGTACCGAACAGGCCGAAGGCCACGCCGGCGGTGCAGACCATCGCATACTTCCAAGAAGCCTCGAGGGCCGTCTTGTTCTTGTAGATACCCACCAGGAACACGGTGGAAAGCGTGGTTGCTTCCACGGCGGCCCACGTGAGGATCATGTTGTTGGACAGGCACGCGAGCAGCATGGTAAACACGAACAGACTAAACAGTGCAAAATACTGCTTGGCGCGCTCGGCGGGCATGGAGCCCTCCTCGATATCGGCCTTTACATAGGGCAGCGAGAACAGCCCCGTAAGAAAACCGATAAAGCCGATGAGCAGCACAAAGATGGCGCCCAGCGAATCGAGGTGGAACCACAGGCCAAGAGCGCTCGCGGTTTCGCCGCTCATAAGGACGTCACCGGCCGTCATAATCGACAGCACCAGGACGGCTGCGACGGAGACCAGGTTGAGACCGGCAAACACGTTATAGGACGTGTTCTTGGGCAAAAACGCCATAACCAGCGAGAACACCAAAGGAGTCGCGAGCAGGGCGAGAATCAACGTTTCCATGGACTACCCCCTCAGCTCGGACAGGTCGCGCGCATCGAGCGAGTGGGAGTCGTCCCAAATGCGACGCACGACGATGGACATGATGATGACGGCAAAGATGGCGTCGGTGGCGATACCGATCTCGATGATCTCGGGAGCGGTGGGGGCCAAAAGCGCGAGCGTCACATGGCTGCCGTTTTCCATAAGGCAGTATCCAAAGATCTGCTTCATGATGTTGCGCTGCGAAATGATGCAGGTGAGGCCCACAAAGAAGTGAGCGAAGCTAATAGCGAGCGCAGGCGTTGCGACCTCGGCCGTGGGCAGGCTGATCTGCGTCACGACTGCAAAGCAAATCGCGACCTCGACGGCGATGATGCAAATGGCCCACGCGGGCTTAAGGCCGGCCTTGAGCGATGCGTCGCTCGGCTCACCCATCTTCTTGTATGCGCGGTTGAGGATATAAGGGACCAGGACGACCTTAGTGATAAAGGCAGATCCAGCCCACATAAGCAGCTCCTGCGCACCAGTGGTGACACCGAGCGTGGCGAGAAGCCCCACGAGCACCAGCGACTGCACCGCATACCAGTGGATGGAATGTTTGATGTTCTTGGAGACAACCACCATGGTGGACGTGACGATCAGAAGGCCGCCAAGGATGTTGACGATCGAATAACCCATGTCGTTCTACCTCCTAACCGATCCAGCTGGCCGAAAGCGGGCCGCTGACGATGACCATGATGATGAGCACGATGAACACAAACGCCATCGCGTGGGGAAGCGGGGCTCCCGCAGCGACCTCGTCGCTCGGCTCGCCGGGCAGGCAATAGCCCATCCACTTGAGGAACCAGGCGAAGGTGGCGACGGTCTCGGCGACCATAATGCACACGAGCACCAGGATCGCGACGTTGCCGGCACCCACGGAAAAGCCGCCGGCGATAATCTGGAACTTCGAGAAGAACGTGTTCATGGGCGGCACGCCGGCAATGGCGAGCGCGGCAACACCAAAGCCCACACCCGAAATCGGGTACTTCTTTACGATGCCGCGAAGCTTGGGCAGCATACGCGTGCCAAGGGTAAAGGAGAACGAACCGGCGATCAGGAAGAACAGCGTCTTGGCGAAGGCGTGGTTAAAGATGTGGCACACGGCACCGTCAAAGGCCAGCTGGCTACCAAAGACCGAAAGGCCCAGACCAAAGAACACGTAGGAGAGCTGAGCGATCGTGGAGAAGGCCAGCAGGCGCTTCATGTCCTTTTGCGGCAGGTACATAAGGAAGCCAAAGAGCATGGTGACCATGGCGTCGATAATGGCAACCCAGCCCACGATCTCGGGAATCTCGCCGGCAGAGACGAGTGCACGCGCGAACACGCACACGCCGACCTTGACCATCGAGGCGCCATGCAGGTAGGCCGAAACAGGCGTCGGCGCCTCCATGGCCGAAGGCAGCCACATGTACATGGGAACCTGTGCGGACTTGGCCCAGGCCGCAAACAGCACAAGCAAAAGGACGATAGCCTTGAGCTTGGCGTCGAGGCCGGCAATCGCGGTGATGGCGAAGGTGCCGGTGTGGGCAAACACGATGGCGGCACCCAGATACAGGCCGAGCGCACCGATATGCGTAATGATCAGGGCCTTCATGCCGGCCTTCTTGGCCGTAGGCGACATGTAGTAGCTGATGAGGCCCCAAGAGCAGGCACCCGTGATCTCAAAGAACACGAGCTGGCCCAAAAGGGTCGAGCTGTACACAAGGCCGGCCATGGCGCCGATGAAGGTCGCGAGGTACGCGTAGAAGCGACGACGCGGTGCGTCGGGATGCTCACGGTTATTCTCGCTCATATAGGGAATCGAATAGATCACGACAAGGAGGCCGATACCCACAAAGGCGGGCGCGAGCAGCGTGCTCATGCGATCGAAGGTGAATCCCATGACGAGGGTCTGCCCAAACGAGATCAGGGGAACCTGCGTGTCGGGCATGCCGGCGCCAGCGAAATTCGCGGCGAGGGCGATGGTGCAGACCGTCGAGACGGCGGCACCCAAAACGCTGAACCACTTGGCGTACGGACGGGGGAACAGGGCGACGAGCACCGAGGCCACCATCGGGGCCGCGATAGCGACCAAGCCGAGAAGGGACAGACTGACTGCAAATGACATTGTTTCTCCCTTCTCCTACACGCCGACGACCACGAAGACAAACGCCAGAACGGCGATGCCCACGACGGCCCAGGTCTGATTGCCAAGAACCTTAAAACGCGAGCGCGAGCAGGAGTTCTCGATCACGCCGCATACGACAAAGTCGATAAGGCACTTCACCAGGAAGATGACTGCGCCCAGAACGGCGGCTGCGCCTACGGTTGCGGGCTCGCCCCAGGGGACGAAGATCGCGCAGAACCAGGCGACGACCAGGACCTGCTTCATAGACATGGCGAGCTTGGCCATCGCAAGCGACGGGCCGGAAAGCTCGGCGAGCGGGCCTTCCTGAAGCTCTTGCTCGGCCTCGGCCTGATCAAACGGCAGCTTGCCGAGCTCCATGTAGCAGGCAATCGCAAAGGCGATGCCGGCGAGGATCACGGCGACCGGCGCGTCGATGGCGCCCGTCATGATGTGCTGACCCATGGTGGCGATGTCGGTGGAACCGCAAACCAGGGCGGCGGCAAACAGCGCCAGCAGCATGGACGGCTCGATGAGCACGCTCATGAGCAGCTCGCGGACGCCGCCGATACCGGCGTAGGCGTTGGACGAATCCACACCGCAGAGGGCGAAGAAGAAGCGGGCGAGCGCCAGGCTGTACATGATGGTGATGGCGTCACCAAAGACCGGGATGGGGCTTTGTGCCGTAAAGAGCGGCAGACCCATCGCGAGCATAAAGGCGACGGCGAAGAACAGCGGCGGCATGATGCGCAGCGCAAAGCTCGCATCCTCGCTCTGGGACTCGGGGCGCGCAAAGAGCTTGGCCAGGTCGCGGTAGTCCTGCATGATGCCGGGGCCACGACGGTTGTGCATCTTGGCGCGGATCACGCGGCCGAGACCGGAGAAGAACGGTGCGACGGCCATGACGACCACGCCCTGCAGAACGGCAAGTACGATGTTGTTCATGCTCTCCCCTCCTTAACCCATTTGCACGGCGAGCACGAGGAACACCACGAGTGCCGCGACGATGTAGCAGATATAGATGCTGTAGTTGCCGCCCTCGAGCTTAGTCGCGAGATCGGCGAGCTTCTCGACACCCTTATGCGGGGCATCGACGAGAACCTTGTCGGGTACGGGCTCCACAGCCTCGGCCACACCGGTGAGCTTCTGGAAGAAGTGCGCGATGGACCAGCAGACGGCCGTGCAGCGGTCACGCAGCGTGTAGAGCGGCTGCATAAACCAGGACACCTCGGAGGCAAAGGTCGTGGCCACGACGGGCATATGCTCGTTGGGAGCATAGCCACATGCCCACGGCTGGGACTTCTGCACCTTGCCGACGGTCTTGAGCTTGCGATAACCGCAGGCAAGGCCGACGAGCACAACGAGCGCAATGGCGATCGCGGGCGTGGAGGTGGCAGCGCCGGAGTACTGGTTCATGAGCTCCATGCCCTCGGCGGCAAACACGCCACCGTACGGATGCAGCACGGACGCGGCGACATCGACCAGCACGGGCGCGATCACGGGAGCGCCAATGCCCAGCACGACGCAGATGGCCGCGAGCAGGCCCTGCGCAAACACCATGGGGGCGGGAACCTCCTTGGCATTAGCCGCGGCCTCGGAGCGGGGCGCGGAGGCAAAGGAGACGCCATAGGCCTTGACGAAGCACGTGACAGCCAGCGCGCCGGTAATGGCAAGTGCGACGGCAGCGAACACGGCCACGATCATGACGGCCTTGTCGCCCTGCATGGCGGCGTTAAACAACGACTGGTAGGTAAACCACTCGGACACAAAGCCGTTGAAGGGCGGGATGGCCGAAATGGCAAGCGCGCCAACGAGGAAGCAGATGGCCGTTGCCGGCATACGACGGAACAGGCCGCCCATCTTCTCCATATTGCGCGTACCCGTGGAGTACAGCAGCGCACCGGCGCCCAAGAACAGCTCGCCCTTAAACATCGCGTGGTTAAACGTGTGGTAGAGGGCGGCCATCAGAGCCAGGACGGCGATGCCGACCGAGTTGAGCGCCATGGCGGCCATGGAGGCGCCGACGCCGAGCAGAATGATGCCGATGTTCTCGACGGAGTGATAGGCCAGCAGGCGCTTGATGTCATGCTCCTGCAGGGCGAAGGCCACGCCGAGGACCGACGAGATCGCACCGAAGACCATGACCATAAGACCCCACCAGACCTGAACGCCAGAGGCGGAGAGCAGGTCGAGGCCCACCTTGAGGATACCGAAGATACCGATCTTGATCATGCCGCCGGACATGAGGGCCGACACGTTGGACGGCGCCTCGGGATGCGCCTTGGGCAGCCAGCCGTGCAGCGGGATGATACCGGCCTTGGCGCCAAAGCCAAAGAAGGCGAGCACGAAGCACACGGATGCGACCGCGGGGCTAAACTGCGTAGCGCGGAAATCCGCAAAGGCAAACGAGCCGCCGGCGAAGTTGGTCATGGTGAGGAAGCTCGCCATGATGAGCACAAAGCCCACGTGCGCGATCACAAAGTAGAGCCAACCGCCATGGATGGAGTTCTCGTTCTCCTCGATCACGACCAGGAAGTACGAGGTCAGCGACATGAGCTCAAAGGCGACCAGGAACCAAAACACGTTGTCGGCGGTGATGACGAGCATCATGGACGCCACGAAGGTGTTAAAGAAGAAGCCGGCGCGGCCCTTTTTGCCCGGGTACTCATCAAAGTAGTTGAGACCGTAGATTGAACCGGCAAACGCGAGCACCGAGATGAGCGCCACGAACAGGCCGGACAGCTGATTGAGCAGCAGCTGGAAATGGGCAAACGGGAAGAACACGATGGTGTCGACCGACGTGACATCGCCCAGCACGGCCTGGATACCGGCCACAAACGAAAGCACCGCGGCGACGGCGCCGATTAGGCAGCCGGCGGTCTTGGCGGCGTTATCGGCCTTGATCAGCAGAACCGAGGCGAGCGCACCGATGCACGAGACGGCAAGCGATGCGATAAACAGCGTCATGCTATCCATTGTTTACGCTCCCTTCTGCTTTCTCGGACAGGCCCTGGGCCACAGCGGTAACGTCGACGACCGGACCGTTTTCGATCGAGCGCAGGCGCTTGGCCTCGTCGAGCTCGCGATCGGCCGCGCCGCCCATGACGGTCAGCGCCTTGGTGGGGCACGCCGCCACACAATGCGGGCCGTCCGGATCGAATGCGCACAGGTCGCACTTGACAGCGCAGGTGTACTGGCCAGGAGCCCACGTAAGCAGGCTGCTCAGGGACTTAGGATACGAAGGCGTCGGGTCGCACATGCCTGCGACACCGGCGATAGACGTGCCATCGGGATGGATGGCTCCGAAGGGGCACGCGATGGCGCACAGCCTGCACCCGATGCACTCCTGCTCCTTGACGTGGATGCGATCGCCATCGTGCTCGATGGCATTCACCGGGCAGACCTCGGCGCAGGGGGCACCCTCGCAATGGTGGCAGGCAAGGGCGGCCGAAATACCGCCGGTCTTCACGAGCGCCAGGCGCGGCGTATCCTGAAGACCCTGCATCCGGTGGGCGTCGGCACAGGCGGACTGGCATGTTCCGCAGCCGATGCACCTCTCCGGGTTGATGTCGATGAAGCGGTTCATCCCCACTTCCTTTCAAAATAACGGGCCGGGCTCCCGAACGTACGGGACGCCCGGCCCAAAAAGCCAACGAGAACGGGACTACACGATTTGATTCACGTGCGTCTCGTCGTCGAACTTGGCGGCGCCAGGCTCAACGTCCTGGGGAGCGGCGGCGTCCACCAGAGCCTGCTTGAGCTCGGTGTACTGACGCTCGACCTCGCCCTCGGCCCAGACCTGGTCGGCGATAGCGTCGACCTGGCAGGCGGAGAACTTGTCCTCGGGCGTATGCGAGACCGGGTCGACCTTGTGCATGGTCAGCTCGTTGCACTTGCCGATCCACCACTGGTAGGTCATATAGACCGTGCCCTTGTTGATGCGGTCGCTCACGTCGGCGCGGCTGTATACCTGGCCGCGGCGGCTGTGAATCGAGACGATGTCGCCATTCTTGATGCCGCGTGCCTGGGCGTCCGCGGGATTCATGCGGACAAAACCGGGCTCGTCGGCAAGCAGCGCCAGCGTCTTGCAGTTGCCGGTCATCGAGCGGCAGCTGTAGTGGCCGACCTCGCGGACGGTGCACAGGATGAGCGGGTACTCATCGTCGGGAAGCTCGGAGGGCGCCTCCCAGTCGTGCGCCATCAGGTTGGCGCGGCCGTCCTTGGTGGTGAACTTGCCACCAGCGAACATGTCGGGCGTACCGTGGTCGTTCACATCGGTGCTCTTGACGGGCCACTGGGCGTAGCCGCCCTCGGGAGCCATCTTCTCGTAGGTCGCGCCCACAAAGTTGGGGCACAGGCTAATGCACTCGTTCCAGATCTGCTCGGTGTTGTCGTAGTGCATGGGGTAGCCCATGCGCGTAGACAGGTCCGCGAAGATCTCCCAGTCGTGACGGCACTCGCCCTTGGGCGGAACGGCCGCGTCAAAGTGCTGGAAGCTACGGTCGGATGCAGTAAAGACACCCTCGTGCTCGCCCCAAGAGGTGGCAGGCAGGATGACGTCGGCGAGCATGGTCGTCTGCGTCATAAAGATGTCCTGGCAAATGAACAGATCCAGCTCGGAGAGCGTCTTGCGCATGCCGGCCGAATCGGGCTCGGTCTGCACCGGGTCCTCGCCGTAGTTGTAGAAGCAGTGCACCTTACCCTCGTCGACCAGGTGGCCCAGGTCGGTGAGCTTGTAGCCCTCCTCGAGCGGGAGCTTTTCCTCGGGCACGCCCCAAGCCTTGGCAAACTTGGCACGCACTGCGGGGTCGGTGACTTTCTGGTAGCCAGGGTACAGGTTGGGCAGCATGCCCATATCGCAGGAGCCCTGGACGTTATTCTGACCGCGCACGGGCGCGAGGCCGGAGTTGGGTTTGCCGATCTGGCCGGCAACGCAGGCGATGGAGGCGATGGTGTGCACCGTCTTCAGGTTCTGCTTCTGCTGGCATACGCCCATGCCCCAGCCAATGATGGCAGAGGGCTTCGCCGTGGCGTACATCTCGGCAGCTTGGTGGATCAGCGCGGGATCGACACCCGTGATGTCCTGTACGGATTCGGGAGTGTAGTTCTTGATGGTCTCCCACCACTCGTCAAAGCCGTTCGTGTGCTCGGCGACGAATTCCTTGTCGTAGAGGCCATCGTTGACCAAGCAGTTAGCAAAGGCGTTGAGGAACGCAACATTGCAACCGTTCTTGATCGGAAGGTAGAGATCGGCGATACGCGCGGTTTCGATATGGCGCGGGTCGGCGACGATGATCTTGCAACCCTTTTCTTTGGCTCGCACGATACGCCTTGCGACGATGGGGTGCGAATCGGCAGGGTTATAGCCGAAGAGGAAAATGCAGCCCGCATCCTCCATACCGGGGATGGAGCATGACATGCAACCTGAACCAACCGTGTCCATCAGACCGAGGACAGTAGGGCCGTGTCAAGTACGGGCGCAGTTGTCTACGCTGTGGGTGCCGATGCACGCACGCGTAAACTTCTGCATGACGTAGTTCGCCTCATTGCCGCCGCCTCGCGAAGAGCCGGTGGTCATGACAGCGTTAGGACCATATTCGTCAATTATGGCCTGCATCTTAGATGCGGTGAAATCCAGTGCCTCGTCCCAGCTTACGCGCTCAAGATCCGCGCCCTTAGTGCGGCGGATCATCGGGTGCAGTACGCGAGGAGTCAAGATCTTGGTGTCGTTGATGAAGTCGTAGCCGCTCATGCCCTTAAGGCACAGCTCGCCCTGATTGGTGATGCCGTTGAGCGGTTCGGTACCCACGACCTGGCCGTTTTGGACCAGGAGGTTAAACTGGCAACCGGCGCCGCAGTACGGGCAGATCACTTTATGCTTCTCCATGACACCCTCCTTCCTTTCTCTGCTACCGAATGCTCGGTACTTATTTGACAATCATTGGGCCTGTATGGCCACCCGCCTACGCCTCGTTTTCGATGGTGGCGCGGGCACGCTCGGCAGTCAGTTCTGCCAGGCGCTCCTCGTCTACCAGGGTGAGGCCCTTGGTCGGGCACGCCTCGGCACACGCCGGACCGCCGGGACGGTCCACGCACAGGTCGCACTTGAGCACGAAGCTCTTGGTCTGCGAACCCACGCGCACGTCGCCCATCAAGACGGGGACCTGCGTGGTCGCAACGCTCACGGCGCCAAAGGGGCAGGCCATGACGCAGCTCTTGCAGCCGATGCAGTTGTCCTCGTTGACGCCGATGCGATGGTTCTTTGGATCAAAGAACAAGGCGCCCGTGGGGCAGGCCTTGGCGCACGGAGCGTCCTCGCAGTGGTGACATGCCACCGGCGCGGAAATCTCGTAGGTGCGCGTTACGCGCAAGCGAGGTGCGGCGATGTTGCCGGGAATATCGTGTGCCTCGATGCACGCCGCCATACAGGTTTGGCACCCAATGCAGCGTGAAGAATCAGCCACGACTCGTTTATTGCCCATGTTGTTCACTCCCTCCTGAATCCCATGCCGGAGAGACCCTGCCGACGTTGCCCCGGACCGCCCGTGGTCCGGCATCGGCGTATCGAGTGCATGCGGCGAAACAGGCACTTCGATAGAATTCCTCCAACGATATACAGGTTAAATATACGCAGTTGCAGGGGGCAAACTTGAGCATAGGCCCTGCAATACGGGTGTATTGCAGGGGTTTTGGCAGGTTGGAATTATTCTCTAGAAGCTATAAAGGTGAGTGTATTACATGCGTACGCCTCAGAGATTTTTACGCGCTCTCATTTTAGATGTACTACGCTTGTATTCAAGTTAATGGTTATTTACTTGAGCGAAATAAAGTAATCGTTATAAGATGCTCAAGTATCGGCACATGCCGCATTTGACCGACTATATTGCACGCTCATTAAGGGGGCCAGTGATGTCATCGACTCAAAAACGAGCCATCCTGCAGGTGCGCATTCGCGAGGAAGACAAGCAGCATGCCGAACATCTCTACGACGCCATGGGCACATCGCTCGCCGAGGCCGTCCGTCTATTTGTCGCGCAGAGCATTTTGATGCGCAAGCTCCCCTTTCAGCCGGTCGCCGTGCGCTCAAAGGACGGCACCGCCGCCTATGGATCGCTCAAAGCATACGGTGACCCCAATCGCCGCTCCGAGGAGCGCAATGCCTGGATTGAATACCTTGCCACAGAAAGCGACGATTCGATTTTGGGTCCCGAGGAAGTAGATATCCATGAGTAGCACCATCATCGACGAGACCGTCATCCTACGCTACCTGCTTGACGACGACGAAGTCCTGTCACCGCGCGCCGCCAAGGTCATCGCCACGCGCACCGCTCGTGTCTGTCCCGAAATCATCACGCGCGTCGTGGTCACGCTGCGCGACGTCTATAAGGTTCCCCGCGTTGAGATTGCTGCGGCCATGAAAAGGCTGCTCGATGACGTCATGGTCGACGAGCCCACCGTTGTCGCCCTTGCCGTCAAGCTCTTTGGCAAGACCCATATGGACTTTACCGACTGCCTCCTCGCAGCCCGAACCGCCATCTATAACGACGACGTCGTGAGCTTTGGCAAGCCCATCATCCAAGGCATGATCGATTACCGCCGCAA
>CAJMRO010000042.1:0-14046 GCA_905215825.1 uncultured bacterium | reverse complement strand
TAGTCGGGAGTTGCCATTCGCCCCACCTTTCCTATTCAGATGGGATAGTGATACAGTTGCTTTTCCAGCTAAGCGACCTGTTCGCCTCGGCACGATCGAAAAGCCAAAAGCCTTTCGGTATCAGCCGTTGCGACAAAAATGCAACCTGCTTCAATACCCCTGTTTTCTCTTCTTATTGATCAGCCCGAAAGAAACCCGCCCGTATGCCCAACTTTGACTGACAGGACATTCTTGCCCAATTCCCCCGAGCTGCTTACAACAAGGGCGGACTTGCGAGCCCGCCCTTGCGTTTGCTATTCGTCTTCTTCTGACTTGGTCTCGCGCTTCGGACCGCCCACGGTAACCGTTACCATTGCAGCACGGATAACTTTGTTACCCATGCGATAGCCCTTCTGGTAAACCTGGGCAACCGTTTCATCGGGAACCGAAGGATCGTCAACCGTGGCTACCGCCTGAGCCTCAAGGGCGTCAAATGCTTCGCCTTCAGGATTGATGATCTCAACGCCCTCCTTTTTCAGCACCTCGCCGATCTTGTTGTGAACGGCTTTGATGCCACCGAGCAGACCCTCTTCGCCATTGCCTTCCGCATAAGCGATGCTGCGTTCAAAGTCGTCGATCACGGGGATCAAGCTTTCAACCAGCTTTTCGGTGGCGCGAAGCTTTTCCTCTTCACGCTGCTCGTTCATACGGCGGCGATAGGTGTCCCACTCGGCATGGAGCCTGAAGTACTTGTCCCTCCAGGCATCCACCTCGGCCTTAGCTGCTTCCACCGGATCCTCCTCGGGCTCTTCGCCCTCGGTGTCATCTTCGATGACATCCGCTTCGACCTCTTCGGGGGCAGCAGCCTCGGGCTTGGCCTCGGCTGCTTCCTGATCCTCGCGTGCCTCGTCTTTTTCAGGCGCGGTCATGATTACTTGTCCTTCTTCTCGTCGTCGTCGACAACCTCGAAGTCTGCCTCGATGGTGTCGTCATCAGCGGGCTGCTGAGCACCAGCTGCACCAGCGGCTGCCTGAGCTGCATCCTGGTTGCCGTATACAACCTCAGCCAGCTTGTAGCCTGCCTGCTGCATTGCCTCGATAGCCGCCTTGATAGCTTCGATGTCGTTGCCCTCAAGTGCAGCCTTGCCCTGAGCAACAGCGCTTTCTGCCTGCTGCTTAACCTCGGCGCTTACCTTGTCGCCAACTTCGCCCAAGGTGGTTTCGGTTGCGTTGATCAGAGAGTCGCAGTTGTTGCGAACCTCAACCTCTTCCTTACGCACCTTGTCTTCCTCGGCGTGAGCCTCAGCGTCCTTAACCATGCGATCAACTTCGTCGTCGGTAAGGGCGGTAGAACCGGAAATGGTGATCTGCTGCTGCTTGCCGGTGCCCAGATCCTTAGCGGAAACGTTCACGATGCCATTTGCGTCGATGTCGAAGGTAACCTCAATTTGAGGAACGCCACGACGTGCAGCAGGAATACCGGTGAGCTGGAACTTGCCCAAGGTCTTGTTGTCCTGGGCCATCTGACGCTCGCCCTGCAGAACGTGGATCTCTACCGAAGTCTGGTTGTCGGCTGCGGTGGAATAGATTTCCGTCTTGCGGGTAGGAATGGTGGTGTTGCGGTCGATCATCTTGGTCATTACGCCGCCCATGGTTTCAACGCCAAGGGAAAGCGGGGTAACGTCAAGAAGAAGGATGCCCTCAACGTCGCCAGCAAGAACGCCGCCCTGGACAGCTGCGCCCATTGCAACAACCTCATCGGGGTTAACCGACATGTTGGGCTGCTTGCCCGTCATGTTCTTCACCAGCTCCTGAACAGCAGGCATACGGGTGGAACCGCCAACGAGGATTACCTCGTTAACATCGCCCGTAGAAAGGCCAGCGTCGCGCAGAGCCTGCTCAACAGGCTTCTTGCAGCGGTCGAGTAGATCCTTGGTGATGCGCTCGAACTCGGCACGGGAAAGGGTATAGTCCAGATGGAGCGGGCCAGCTGCACCAGCGGAGATGAAGGGCAGATTGATGTTGGTCTGGGTGGTGGAGGAAAGCTCCATCTTTGCCTTTTCGGCTGCTTCCTTCAGACGCTGCAGAGCCATCTTGTCAGCACGAAGATCGATTCCATTTTCAGCCTGGAATTTATCGGCTATCCAGTCGATTACGCGCTGATCCCAGTCGTCGCCGCCCAGGTGGTTGTCGCCCGAGGTGGACAGAACCTCAAACACGCCGTCGGCGAGGTCGAGGATGGAGACATCGAAGGTGCCGCCGCCCAGGTCGAAGACCAGAATGCGCTGGTCGGTGCCCTGCTTGTCCAGGCCATAGGCCAAAGCAGCAGCGGTCGGCTCGTTGACGATACGCTTGACGTTGAGGCCGGCGATCTTGCCGGCGTCCTTGGTGGCCTGACGCTGGGCGTCGTTGAAGTAGGCCGGGACGGTGATGACGGCGTCGGTGACGGTCTCGCCCAGATACTTCTCGGCGTCGGCCTTCATCTTGGCGAGCGTCATGGCGCTCACCTGCTCAGCGGTGTAATCCTTGCCCTCGATGTCGACGACGGCACGGCCACCCTGGCCCTCCTTGACCTCATACGGCACGGTCTTGATCTCGGAGGTGCACTCGGAGTACTTGCGGCCCATGAAGCGCTTGATGGAGAACACGGTGTTCTTGGGGTTGGTGACAGCCTGGTTCTTAGCGGCCTTACCCACGACGCGGTCGCCGTCGGCACGGAAGCCCACGACGGACGGGGTGGTGCGGTCGCCCTCGGCGTTCACGATAATGGTCGGAGAACCGCCCTCGAGAACGGCCATTGCGGAGTTAGTAGTACCAAGGTCGATACCAAGAATCTTACTCATTAGAAATTCCCTCTCTCTTTTGCGTTCGCGCCGCCTCGACGATCTGTCGCGCGGCGCTTCGGCTTGTCTTTCAGGATGTAGTGTATCCCCTTATGGGCCGGAATATACAAAATCTAAGTCAATTCATATAAGATTTCTTATTGCTGAGAGTTTAGGTTCTTAAATGCGCAGGTAGACGCACTGTTTGAGTTCTCGGCAAATCTATCGAGATCTATGTAGAGATGGCTGAGGTTTGCGTCCGGGGGTGCCTGGGGGCCGTCTTGCGGAAAGCTCATCCCGGTTTGAGCGTGGATTCCGGGTCGCAGTTTCCGTCTGAAGGCTCAACCGGAAACCGTATCCCGTTTTGAGAGCTGATACCGGCTCGCATTTTCCGCTAGCGGGCCTAAACGGAAACTGCAACCCGTTTTTCGACAAAATAATGGGATGCGGTTTCCGCAAGCACGCTCAATCGCCCTATATTTCAAGTCACCTTTAGCTAACATTTATGCAGCTCAACGGCCCCACCTGCGCGTTTTTTAGTAAACCTTGGCATACTCGGCGAACGGTATGAAGATGCCGGCCAGAGGGTATTGCAAACGGTCGCTCCCGTGGTATGTTTTTGCCCGAATCAAACCGGCGCGCATCGCCTGTAGCGTCGGTCAACAGAGAGGAAACTACCATGGCTCATCCCGTAATTGATGCCGACGAGTGCATCGCTTGTGGCGTTTGCGTCGACTCCTGCCCCGCTGGCGTTCTGGAGCTCCAGGACGTCGCTACCGTCGCTGACGAGGACTCCTGCGTCGCCTGTGGCGCTTGCCAGGACGCTTGCCCCGCTGGCGCGATCACCGAGATCGTCGAGGAGTAACAACTCCCCCACTTGCACACTCAAAAGTACACCGTGCACAAAAAAAGGAGGCTTCCGCATCGCCGCGGAGGCCTCCTTTTGCATATGTGGGCAGCTAATTTGGAGCGGGACCCTTGGCAGTTGCGGTGGAATAGTTCCTGTTTTATGTCTTGGATGCCGATTTTAGGAACTATTTCACCGCAACTTATAGATGCGGCGTCGACTAGGACAAATCGTCTTCGTAGGGCATCAGGTCTGCTAGGTAGCCTTTTTCCTTGAGCATCGCCTCGATCTCGTCGAGGGTCTGTTCGTCCTCCGCCGCAATGCGATGGAAGTGATAGCCGCTCGTCACCGTTAGCAGCGGAAAGCTCTTGCCACTCTCGATATCGCGCAGATAGCGCTCAACATCGCGACGATTGCGGATGTCCAGGTCGGCCGTGATCTTACCGTACACGCGGTGATTGACGATCACATTGAGCACGGCGCCTCCGGCGTCGACGATACTCGTGAGCTCATCGCCTGCCTGCTCCACGCCGTGGCGAACCTTGACCAAGCGCGTGGGCACAGCGGGGCTGCTGGGGGCCTCCTGCAGCACGTAGCCGCGGTTGGTCGCCACGATATCGTGCCCATCGGCGCGCAGCAGGGCGATGTCCTGCACCACGATCTGGCGGCTCACACCCACCTCACGAGCAAGTGCGCTGCCGGAGACGGGGCCCTTGGCTCGCTCGAGCACGCCCATGATGGCACGGCGACGCTCGCGGGCGTCCATTATTTACCGTCCAGCAGACGCAGGTGCTTAAGCGAGAGGTCGAGAATCGGCGCAGAGTGCGTCAATGCCCCCGAGCTAATAAAGTCAACGCCCAGGTCGGCGAGTGCGCGGATATTGCTGGCATCCACATTGCCCGAGCACTCGGTCTTGGCGCGACCGGCGATAAGCTCTATGGCGGCGGCCATGTCGTCATGGGTCATGTTGTCGAACATGATGATATCGGCACCGGCCTCCACGGCCTCGCGCACCATGTCCAGGTTCTCGCACTCGATCTCGACCGTCGTGGTAAACGACGCATGAGCGCGCGCCATCTCGATCGCGCGTGCCACGCCACCGGCGGCGTCGATGTGGTTGTCCTTGAGCATGACAGCCGTCGACAGGTTATAGCGGTGGTTGCTGCCACCGCCGATCTCGACTGCCGCCTTTTCAAACACACGCATGCCCGGTGTGGTCTTGCGCGTGTCGACAAGCACGGTCTTGGTGCCCTCGAGCGCAGCCGCCATCCGATGCGTGTAAGTAGCGATGCCGCTCATGCGCTGCAGGTAGTTGAGCGCCACGCGCTCGCCCGAAAGCAACACGCGCGCGTCGCCGCGCACCTGGCCCACGTGGTCGCCGGCATGCACCTCGTCGCCATCCGAGACATCGAACAACACGGAGCTCTGCGGATCCAGCAGCTCAAAGGTGCGGGCGAATACGTCCAGGCCGGCGATAATGCCGTCGGCCTTGGCGATAAGCTCCACCGTGGCGGGACGCGCCGTGGGGCACACGCTCGCCGTGCTCACGTCCTCAAACGTGATGTCCTCGCGCAGGGCCTGCAGAATCAGATCATCGACGACGAGCTTCATGGTAATGGGATTCATGGTCTACTCCTCCACGGCCTGCGTGCCGGCGGCACGGGCCAAATCATCGATTGCCAGGGTGTCGGCGCTCAGGGCGCGATGACGGCCATCGAGCGCGGGATCGCCTGCCTGCTCCACGGCCAGCGACTCGCCGGTGCGCATGTACCACGCGGCGCGACGACCCCAGACCAGCGCCTCGAGTAGGCTGTTTGATGCAAGGCGATTCTTGCCGTGAACGCCGTTACAGGCCGTCTCGCCCGCGGCGTAGAGCTCGGGCATCGAGGTGCGGCCGTCCTTATCGACCCATACGCCGCCCATAAAGTAGTGCTGCGTGGGCGTAACGGGGATGGGCTCGTCCAAGATATCGCGGCCGTCCTCCAGGCAGCGTGCGCGGATGTTGGCAAAGTGCCCGGTCACCACATCGCGCTCGACGGGGGCAAAGCTCAGCCACTCGTGCTCGGTGCCATCCTGCTTCATCTGCTCGCGAATGGCAGCAGCGACCACATCACGCGGCTGAAGCTCGTCGGTAAAGCGCTCGCCGGCGGCGTTGAGCAAAATCGCGCCCTCGCCGCGGCAGCTCTCGCTGATCAGGAAGGTGCGGCCCGGCTGCGGCGAAAACAGCCCCGTGGGGTGAATCTGCACGTAGTCCAGGTGCTCCATCTTAATGCCATGCTCCTGAGCAATGTAGCAGGCATCGCCCGTGAGCTGCGGGTAGTTGGTCGAATGGTCGTATACGCCGCCGATACCGCCCGTCGCCCACAGCGTGTGGCAGGCATGGATCTTAAACGGCTCGCCGGCATACACGCCCTCGGCGGCATTTGCCAACTCGTCGGCGGGACGAACCGAGCTGCCCTCGTCCACGGGAACGGCGACGACGCCGGCACACACCGTGGCGCCGTCACGCTCGCCCGTCAGGATGTCGGTCATGGCCACGTGCTCCAAAATCTGCACGTTATCCAGCTTGCGAACGGCCTGGAGCAGCTTGGTCGTGATCTCCTTGCCCGTAATGTCGGCATGGAAGGCGATGCGCGGGCGGCTGTGCGCGCCCTCGCGGGTAAAGTCGAGGCTGCCGTCGGCCTTGCGCTCAAAATCCACGCCCATCGCTAGCAAGTCGTTGATGACCGAGCGGCTCGAGCGGATCATGATGTCGACGCTCTCGCGGCGGTTCTCGTAGTGGCCGGCGTGCATGGTGTCCTCAAAGAAGGCATCGTAGTCCGAGCCCTCGGGCAGTACGCAGATGCCGCCCTGCGCGAGCATCGAATCGCACTCGTCGACAGCACCCTTGGAGAGCATGATCACGCGCGTGCTCGTCGGCAGATTGAGGGCCGCGTACAGACCCGCCACGCCGCAGCCGGCAATGACGACGTCGCGCTCCATATCGGGGTATTGCTTGGTTTCCACAGGAATCCTCTCCCTTGTAATGTGGCATAAGGGACCGTCCCTCATGCAACATTGTTCTAGCGTGCTGCGTACTCGAGCATACGGTCGAGCGTGAGCTTGGCCTGGTCTGCTGCCTCGTCCGAGACGCCGATCTGCACCTCGCCCTCGCCCGTCTCCAGGCAGCGCACGAGCTTTTCGAGCGTGATAAGATCCATGTTGACGCAGGTGGGCTGCACCGCGGGGAAGTAGAACTTCTTGCCGGTGCCCTGGCAGCGGCGCTCGAGCTTGTAGAGCACGCCGCGGACCGTCACGATAATGAACTCGCTCGCGTCGGACTCCTCGGCGTACTTGATAATGCCGGCGGTGGAGCCGATGTAGTCGGCCTCGGCCAGGACGTCGGCCTTGCACTCAGGATGCGCCAGCACGAGCGCGTCGGGGTGGGCCTCCGTCGCGTCGACGATCTGCTCGACGGTGATGATGTGATGGCGCGGGCAGTAGCCGTTGTTGAGAATGACGTGCTTTTGCGGCACCTGCTCGGCTACGAAGCGTCCCAGGTTTTGATCGGGAATGAACAGGACATGCTGCTGCGGCAGCTCGGACACGATCTTAACGGCGTTGGAGCTGGTGACGCACACGTCGCTCCAGCTCTTGATCTCGACCGTGGAGTTGACGTAGCAGACGACAGCCAGGTCGTCGCCGTACTCGGCGCGCGCCGCGTCGACCGTCTCGTGCTTGACCATGTGCGCCATGGGACAGTCCGCGCCCGGCTCGGGCAGCAGCACGGTCTTGGTGGGGTTGAGCAGCTTGGCGCTCTCGCCCATAAACTCCACGCCGCACAACACGATGGTCTGCTGCGGCAGGCTCTTGGCGAGCTTGGCCAGGTAGAAGCTGTCGCCGACGTAATCAGCCACGGCCTGCACCTCGGGCGCCACGTAATAGTGCGCCAGGATCACCGCGTCACGTTGGGTTTTTAGTTGCTGAATGGCCTCGACGAGCTCTGCGGGCACCAGTGCCGCACGCTCCGTTGCCGTCGTTGCCGATGCCAGGCCGGCCGCGATATCGCGTGCAAGCTCCGACGCATCCATGTTCGCGCTCTGTGCCATCAAGGCCCCTCTCTTTTGGCGAATCTTGGGGCTTTAGTATGACACCTAGGTTTACAGCTGACAAGACAGCTGTAAACCTAGGTGTAAAGTTGAAATAAAGATTCAATCATGTGGCAGGTCCATATTCGAACTGGCAAGCTGAGGATAGCTGAGCTCTCGATGGCGCAGGAGGCATCTTTCGCCACCGCAATACCGCTTGGCGCGAGTTGCACGCCGTGGGGCGCAAACGGTCCGCACCCCCACAAGCGGTCCGCACCCAATGTGGCAAAATCGAACTACTAAGGGGGCTTAGAATGCTCAAGATTATTGCCTGCGACGATGATGTCGCTTTTCTAGATAGACTGCACCGGATGATCGACCGTTGGTCGACCGAGACGGGCACGACGGTCGATGTTGCGCTCGTCACGCGCGGCGAGGACCTGCTGGCCCGCCATGCCGCATCGCGCGCCGACATCATTCTGCTCGACATGATCATGCCGCTCGTCAACGGCATGGACACCGCACGCGAACTGCGCCAGGCCGACACCGCCGTGCGCCTGGTGTTCCTCACCTCGTCGCCCGAGTTCGCGCTTGAATCCTACGAGGTCCGCGCCTTCGACTATCTGCTCAAGCCCGTGACTTACGAACGCCTGGCGCAGTTACTCGACGAGCTTTCGAGCATGCGCCCGGCGGCAACCGACGAGCTCGTGATCAAAACTTCCTTTGGCTACCACGCCCTGCGCCTGTCCGACATCGAATATGCCGAGGCGCGCAACAAGCACGTGGTCTTCCACCTGCGCGACGGACGCGATATCGAGGCACTCGAGTCGTTCCGCAGCGTCGAGGACCGCTTGGAGCAAAACGCGGTCTTCTTTAAATGCCACCGCAGCTACCAGGTCAACCTGCGCAATATCGATCACTTTGACCGCACGGACATCGTCATGCGCTCGGGCGCGTGCATCCCGCTTTCGCGCAGCTGCAAGCAGGGATTCCAAGACGCCTACTTTGCGGCGCGCTTTGAGGGTGGGAGACACTGATGGTCTCCTCGGTCGAAATGGTCCTTTGGGCAATCCACCACGCCACGACGCTACTCTTTGGCGTCTTTGCCTCGGCGGCGCTGTGCGGTGTCGAGATCAACCGGCGTCATGCGCTTGAACTGGTGTTGGTCGGTGCCGTAACCGGATGCGCATTTGGCCTCGCCAATGCCGTCGGCGGCGAGCTTTTTGCCCGCCAGGTATATCCGCTCGTCGTGCATCTGCCGCTCGTCATCTATTTGTGCGCGCGCTACCGTCTGAGCCCGCTGCTTGCCGTGCTCGGCATTACGAGTGCCTATCTGAGCTGCCAGTTCAGCAATTGGATGGGCATCGCCGCATTTGCCGCAACCGATTCTCAGATCGCGTACTATCTGGCGCGCATCGCGACCACACTCGCCGTCTTTGCCGTCCTGTTGCATTGGGCCGGCGACATCGGTCCGCGCTTGGCGATTAAAAGCACCACCGAGCTGGGCATCCTTTTAATCCTGCCGCTCGTCTATTACGTCTTTGACTATGCCACCAACGTCTACACCACGCTGTTCCACTCGGGCTCGGTGGTGACGGTTGAGTTTTTGGCATTTGCGCTCTGTGCCTTCTATCTTATGTTTCTTGCCGTTTACCTGCGCGAATACGAAGAAAAGGAAACCGCCGAGCGAGAGCGCTGGATGCTCGAAACCCGCGACAGCGCCGCCATCAAAGAGCTCGAGGCTTGGCGTCAATCTGGGCGCGAGCTGTCGATTCTTCGCCACGATATGCGCCACTTCCTACGCGGCCTGGCCGCTTTAATTGAGGAGGGCCACACCGACGAGGCGCTCAAACGCATCGATGAACTCTGCGAAGTCGGCGATCGCACCGCCGTACGCCGCTTCTGCGCCAACGAGACCGTAAACATCGCGCTTTCGTCATTTAACTCGGATATCAATAGAAACGGCATTACCGCCAACCTGCGCGCCGCCGTACCCGAAACCATCCACGTAGGTGACGCCGACCTGTTTAGCGTGCTCTCAAATGCCTTGGAAAACGCTATCACCGCTGCAAGCGCCGCACCCCAAGGAAAGCGATTCGTCGACTTTGACCTGCGATTAGAGGACGGCCAGCTGCTGCTGTTAGTTTCCAACACGTTTGACCGCGCGCCGCGCATGGTCGACGGCATGCCCGTAGCCGGGCACACCGGACACGGCTTTGGAACCAAGAGCATTAAGCTTGCCGTCGAACGCATGAACGGCAACTGCCAGTTCCGCATTAACGGCGATCGGTTTGAGCTGCGCGCTGTGATGTAGAAGTGCGGCGCCGATCTCGAGGCGTGCCTTGCCCGCCAGACAATCGCTCGCCGGCGCTAATCCGCTACAGCGGAGCGGCCGCCGGGGTCAGCTGCTTGATGTATGCCCACATGCGCTGCTTGGCGGCTTTGTCAGTTAGCGCCGCCTCAAAACCGTCGAGCGCGAGCACGCGGCGACCCTGCACATGGGCGACCAAGCCGGGCTTGAGCATGGCGGTGTCGAAGTCATCGATCGCCACGAGCATATCGGCGTAGGTCTCGCGCATGGCGTCAGCCGCGTTGTTGTCGAGCAGTAGCACCGCCTCGGGATCCAAAGCCTCAAGCGCCTCGCGGAACAGCTCGCACGGCAGAGTCTCGCCCACCGCGACCGCTCCGTCACCCACGCCGGCGACGCTTGCCAGCACGCAAAAATCCTCGGGCGCGTAGCCGATGGCCCCAAGCGCCTTGCGCAACGCCGTGCCATCCGGGCCGGCAGCAAGCTCGCCACCCGAACGCTCGGCGTCGTCCAAATCGCCTTTGACCAGAACGATCGGCGAGCACGCGTTGCCCGCGATACGCACGCCACGGACCGCAAGCGATGTGAGCTCCTGCTCGGCCGCCTGGGCGATGGCTTCTTTTTTCTGGCTTTGTGACGTGGACATGCGCTCTCCAATCGTTTGCGTGCCCACCATTATATAAAAGAGCTGCCCGCGAGTGGTTGCTTTGCGGGCGGCTGGGTATAAGCACGGTCGTACTGAGTTTTACGCGGCCGAGCCGCGTCGCATTATGGAGGTCACCATGGCTGGCATTAATCAGATTACCCCCGAGAACTTCGATTCCATCGTTAACGACAGCCTGCCCGTGCTGGTTGATTTTTGGGCACCGTGGTGCGGTCCCTGTCGATCCCTCTCGCCCATCGTTGACGAGGTTGCCGATGAGCTGGCGGGCAAGCTTGCCGTTGCCAAATGCAATGTCGACGACAACCAGGACCTGGCCATGAAGTATGGCGTCATGAGCATCCCCACGCTGATTGTGTTTAAGAACGGCGAGGAGATTGACCGCTCGGTTGGCGCTCTACCCAAGGCGAGGCTGCAGGCGCTGCTGGAGAAGCATCTGTAATACGCTTGTTACTTACTCGCCGTCTATGAGCGCTTTTGCACCGCTCGCCGGACTTCTGGATGCACCGAGTGCAACCACGGATAGTATGGTAGTCACAAACAGCCCCCAGTGAACGGGTGCGGGTCGCACAGACTCGTACCCGTTTTCTTATGCAACTGCGCGCAGAGCGGGCGTAGTAAAATCTGAACCACTGAACTGCCCCATACAAAAGGAGATTTCCCATGCATGATGTTGGAATGAACATGAGTCAGCTTGCCATGAGCGTCAAACAGGTCGACGACACCATCGAGCTCGCTCATGAGTGGAGCCATCAGCTGCTGCATGCGACCGAGAATTTTGACATGGAGCGCATCGGCGCCAAGCTCGAGGCCGCCATGGCCGCGCTGCACGAGGCGCATGACGCGCTCGAGGGCTACGAGGAAGCCATCGAGGCCGACCACAACTCCGTCGGCTCCGTGAAGCTGGTGTAACGTGGCCGAACATGAGCACGGCTGCGGGTACGAGCACGAGCATCCGCACGGGGCGGACGGTGACGCAGGCTGCCACTGTAGTGGCTCCGGCTCCGAGCTGGTCCGCTTTTCGGTTACCGCACCGGACGACCTGCTGCGCCGTTTTGACGAACAGATCGCGCGCCGCGGCGACGTGGCCAACCGCTCCGAGGCCGTGCGCGACCTGATTCGCGCCTCGATCGCCAAAGAGCAGATGCGCACGCCCGATGAGCATGTTATCGGGTCGCTCACCATGATCTACGACCACCATACCGGCGACCTGACGCGCCGTCTGGACGAAGTGCAGCACGACTACACCGACGAGATCGTATCGACCATGCACGTACATCTGGATCACCACAACTGCTTGGAGATCCTGGCGCTCAAGGGTCGTGGCGAGCGCGTCTACGAACTAGCCGACCGCCTGCTGGGCCTGCGCGGCGTTAAGCACGGCGAGCTCACGTGCGCCGCCACCAAGCAGAGCCTGGGGCTGTAGCGGGATTTCCCGCAGCGCACCTGCCAAATAGGGACAGGTTTGTTTTGGCAGGTTTAGAAGTTTTACCCACCAAAATAAACCTGTCCCTTTTTGGTCGGTTTTGATGAGGGGTGTCGCATGCGGCATGTGCATATTCATGTGACGGGCATTGTGCAGGGCGTTGGCATGCGACCGTTTGTGTATCGCGAGGCCATGGCACATGGCATTTGTGGATGGGTGCTCAATGCGGGCGACGGCGTGCATATCGAGGCGCACGCTCCGGCCGATGCGCTCGATGCTTTTGTTGCCGCGCTTTCTGAGCATGCACCTGCAGCAGCCCGCATAGAGTATGTCGAGGTTGTGGACCTGGCAGCCAACGGTTGGGATGCCGCCGATGAACAGGGCTTTCGCATCGTAGCATCGCAGGACCAGACCGCGCACACGACGCTCGTCTCGCCCGATATCGCCACCTGTGACGATTGCCTGCGCGAATTGTTCGATCCCGCCGACCGACGCTATCACTACCCCTTTATCAACTGCACTAACTGCGGCCCACGCTTTACCATCATCCGATCGCTGCCTTATGACCGAGCGGCCACATCGATGGACCGTTTCCCCATGTGTCCCAAGTGCGCCGCGGAGTATGCCGACCCACTCGACCGGCGTTTTCACGCGCAACCCGATGCCTGCTTTGATTGCGGGCCGCATATTACGTGGCGCGAGGCTGTAAACGGCGATGCGTGCGGGAATTCGTCCGCGACACCGACCGTCGGCACCACACGCGAGGCCAGCGACGCTATCATCGAGCGCTGCGTTGAGCTGCTGGCCAGCGGTGGCATCGTCGCCATCAAGGGCCTGGGCGGATTCCATCTAGCCTGTGACGCTGCCAACGAGCAAGCGGTGGCCGAGTTGCGCCGTCGCAAACGCCGCAGCAACAAACCACTTGCCGTCATGGTGCGCAGTCTTGCCGATGCCGAGCGCCTGTGTCATATCGACGATGCTGAACGCGATCTGCTCGCCGGCAGCATCCGCCCCATTGTGCTGCTGCGCCGGCGCACTGTTGACGAGGGCAACGGCAGTTCCCCCGACGCCCTCGCTCTCGCGCCATCTGTCGCGCACGACTTGCCCGAGCTCGGCGTCATGCTCCCCTATACGCCGCTTCAACATCTGTTGCTTGCCGCGGCAGAAGCCTGCGGTATGCACGCGCTCGTCATGACCAGCGGAAACCTGAGCGAAGAACCCATCGAGACCGACGACGACCTTGCCTGGGAACACCTCGTTGCCGCCGGCATCGCCGACGCGCTGCTCGGTAACGGCCGCGCGATCCTCTCGCGCTACGACGACTCTGTAGTGCGCGTGGTCGACGGCGCCATTATGCCCGTTCGCCGCGCTCGCGGATATGCACCCCAGCCACTGCCGTTGCCGGCGCTCGACGGCGCTCCGTCCTGCGTGCTCGCCTGCGGGCCACAACAAAAGGCCACGATTGCGCTCACGCGTGAAGGGACGAACGGCGAGGCGACCTGTTTTGTGTCGCAGCATATCGGCGATGTTGAAAACGGCGGGACCTTCGATGCCTGGAACGCCGCGCGCACGCGCTTGGAAGATCTCTTTGACTTGGCGCCCGCCGCCTTGGCCTGCGATGTACACCCCAGCTATCTATCGGGCCAGTGGGCGCGCGAGCAGGCGCGAAAATGCAATCTGCCGCTCGTCGAGGTGCAGCACCATCATGCGCATATCGCGAGCGTAATGGCCGAGGCCATCGCCGCGGGCCAGCTTACAACCGACGCGCGCGTCCTTGGCATCGCCTTTGACGGCACCGGCGCCGGCACCGATGGGACCATTTGGGGCGGCGAGTTTCTTGTCGCCGGCCTTGGCGGTGGAGGTGGGCTCCACGCGGGCGGTGATGGCGTTGCCCTCGCAGTTGAGGTACAGATACGTCTCGGCGCCCATCAGCTCGG
>CAJMRO010000041.1:0-14195 GCA_905215825.1 uncultured bacterium | reverse complement strand
GTATCGCTTTCTTCTTTGGGTCATCTTGAACACCTTTCGCTCTTAACTAGGTGTCCAATTCATCATACCCACTCCAGATCAGGGCATCGGCGCCCGTCCAAGAATTGGGATGCAGTTCAATACGAGCTCGGGGCTCTTTTCGTCTAGATTGGGGACGCATGGCCGGACGAAAACAATTTGCGTCTGGTAATAAGCGTACGAAAGCGCAATTTACGTCTTAATTCCGTACGCAAATCAAGACGAAAATCGTTTACGTCTGCTTTAATCCGTACGAAAACGGTTTTCGTCTTGCAGGGCAGTTGCCGTTTCTACAGTTCAACTTCCAGTTCGGCTTTGTGCTCGTAGAGGTAGTCGCGCATGTAGGGGATGGCAAATGAGACCTTGCCGTACGAGGGAGCCTCGATAATCGATTCTCTTAACAGGCGGCTGCGGACGGAACTCACCTGTTGAGGCGTTTTGTTTAGGGCATCGGCAACCATGCTGGTCGAGCTCGTCTGCCCCAAAGACGCCATGCTCAGCAGATAAGCGATGCACGTGGGCGGAATGCGCTGCAGCGCGGGCTCAATCACCATGGCGCAGAAGCGTTCGCGTGCCGTTGCAATGCCACGCTCGGCTTCTTCTTCTCCAATAATCGTTGTATGTGCGCGTCTTGCCAACTGCCATGCGTAGTATCCAACGAGTTGGATCATGAAAGGATAGCCCTGCGTTGCCTCGGCAAGTTGGCCGGCAATACCTGGCTGCAACTCCATGCCAGACGCTTCAATGGTTTCCTCGAGGGAGTACGACACTTCGGTTACTGCCACAGCCTTCAGATCAAAGGGGAGGGCGCGGCGCAAAAACGCAAGTGTCTTTCCGTTGATGATGCTTTCAATCATCGAAGGCAGCCCAGCAAAAACAAAGGCGATATCAAGGTCTTCGCCGATAACCTGCTGAATCGCAATGGAGAGCGTTCGGACCTCATCGAGCTCTGCGTCTTGAACCTCGTCGAGAGTGATGAGCAGGCCATTTCCATTCTTGGATATTGTCTGTCTCATGGCGTCGCGTAGCGATGGGCCGATTCGCTCAATATCTATGCTGCCGATGGATATGCCAGCTACGGTGGGCTCAAATCTGGCGTGTTTGGCCTGGAATTTGGGCTGCAGCTGTTCGAGAATGCGCTGGCAAAGTCCCTCGGTTGCGACCTCTTTTATGACCGTCCAGCCACGGCTTTGCGCCAAACGTGAGCACTCGTCAAGGAGGACCGTCTTGCCCGTTCCACGGACGCCGGCTATGCGCATTAGGCGCCCAGGGGCACCAGGCCCGTTGGTGAGGCCTTCACTGAATTCTTCAAGTACATCTTCGCGGCCGATAATCGTGGGAGGTGTTTTACCTGCTGTGGGCTTAAAAGGGTTTGTTTGCATGTGAGCCACCTTTGCTCAAGATATAGCAAGATATAGCAAAGTATAGCAAGATATTGCAAAGTATAGTGAGATATAGCAACGTATAGCGCTGTTCTCGGGTTCTTACGGTGGTGCTATTTTCCGAATGCCGCGCGGATAAAGCGCTGGGCGAACAGCTTGTTGGCGACGTTGATGACATGGCCCAGGAACAGTGCCGAGATGGCGGTCGTGACGCCAAAGCCGCCCAGGTTGTACATAAGGATCAGCGACAACGCGAGCGAGGCGGCGACATGTGAGCAGTCAAACACGACTTTTACGTCACCAAAGCGGCGTTTAAGCTTTTCGGCAATGACTTGCACCAAGCCGTCGGGCGCGTTGGGGACAACGCCCATGTTGACGACGAGACTTACGCCAAATGCGGTGACAGCGAGGGAGAGCAGCATGGTCGCAATCTGTGTGGGGAGTGCCGTGGGATGCAGTGGGTTGACCGCCATGAAGAGGTCGGTCAAGCCGCCAATCAGCGTTGAGAAGAACAACTCGAGCAGGATGCGCGGCTGGAACTCGCTTCGCAAGATGGCTAATTGCGCCACGATGTAGGCGACGTAGGTTGCGGTGATCCAAAAGCCGAGCGTCTTGCCAGTGAGCATGGATAGGGTTGTGGCAAAGCACGTGAGCGCGGCGACGCCCAGGCCGGATGCCGTCTGGAGACTCATACCGAGTGCCAGTACTGCAACGCCCACAAGATACATCAGCATTCTAATGACGGTATGGCACCAGTCGATGTTCTCGCCATGCATGATAATGAGCGGTCGCATGTTGCTACCCGTCCTTTCGGTTGTGTGAAAAAGCTGACCCGGGCCGGCAAAAGAGGGTTATCGGAGGCACTGCTGCAAAAGCAGAAAAGCCGGCCCCACGGTCAGTCGTCTAGGAAGTGTCTCGCTGTGCCGGAATGGGACTAAAGGTCCAACGAGACGGGAAGAAAGCAAATGGCATTGCGTGGGCGATAAGATGCCAAGATGGTAGGGTGTGTCTTAACACCCTATTGCCCACGCTCAACGAAATCGGTTTCGTTTGAGCCTAAGTATACGCACGGGATTTTATTTGCGAAGAGAAAAACAATAAAAAGGTGAACGTTCACCTAATCGCAACAACTCGTTGGCTGTAGTTGCGGTGGAATAGTTCCTGTTTTTGCTGCTGAAGGCCTTGAACAGGAACTATTCCACCGCAACTTATGATGGGGCGGGGGATGCGATAGTATTGCATGGTGAAATTCGACAAACCGTGAGCTTCATCCGAGGGCTTTATGGAACAGCACCAGCATTATCAGAGCCTGCAAGACCAGGCGTACAACGCATTGCGCTCCAAGATCATCTATGTCGAGCTCAGGCCCGGCACGCGTCTTTCGGCGATTGGTCTGGAAAAGGAGACGGGAATCGGGCGCACGCCCATTCGCGAATCCTTTGTGCGCTTGCGTGAGCAGGAGCTGGTGGAAACGCGTCCCAAAAGCGGCACCTACGTCTCTAAGATCAGCATGGAACGCGCCGAAAACGCCTGCTTTTTGCGCGAGAAGCTCGAGAGAAGCGTGCTAATTAAATGCTGTTCGGCCGCCTCGCCCGAGCAAAAGCAGCGGCTTGAGCAGATTCTTACCGAGTCCGAGTCGCTCGACCATGGCGAAACGCGCCGTTTCTTTGACCTGGATAACCTGTTCCATGAGACATGTTTTGAGATTGCCGGTCGTCACATGTTGTGGGGTTGGATGAAGAGCATCAACACGCATTTTGAGCGATATAACTGGTTGCGTATGGTGTCGCAGGATTTGGATTGGGAGCCGATTCGTCGGCAGCATCGCCGGATTCTCGAGGCCATTAAGAGGGGCGATACCGACGCGGCGAGCTATCTGGCAGAGACGCACCTGCACCTGATGCCCGAAGAGCAAGGTCCGGTTATCGCCTTGCATCCCGACTATTTTGAGCTGTCCAAAGACTCGTTCATCTAATCAATCCCCATATAAGTTGCGGTGAAATAGGGACTGTTTTGTGACCTAGGTGGCGCAAACAGTCCCTATTTCACCGCAACTGCGTTGGGGTGTGACCGGGGCACAAAGATGCGGTGCCGCTTGGAGGAAAAGACCGGAAGCAAAGGTCCATTCCTCCAGACGGCGCCGCAGCTGTTTTGATGGCTCGGCTTTTACCGAAGTGGCTCAGTTGAGCGCGACTGCCAGCCGATTATACAAAGCGGCTCGGGGGCGTGTCGCTTCCGTCACGTTCTATCAGCATACAAGACGGTTTTGGTTCTTGTTCGTGACGGAAACGGCGCGCTTCCGAGCCGCTTTAAAAGAAAGGGGGCGAGGTCTAGGGCACGCCCCCTTTCACGATAGAGAGCTAAACCTAGCCGCGGACCTTCTTGACGACGTCCATGGCCTCGCGGGCGATCTGCTCGACCTTGGAGAAGTCGCCGTCGGCAAACAGGGCCGGCTTGACCATCCAGGTGCCACCGCAGGCGATGATGGCGGAGGAGCTCAAGTACTCCTCGACGTTGGCGGTGCTCACGCCGCCGGTAGGCATAAAGCGGTGACCGACAAACGGAGCGGCGAGGGCCTTGATGGTGTTCAGGCCGCCATACTGGGACGCGGGGAAGAACTTGGTGACCTTGAGGCCCAGGTTCTCGGCTGCGGTGACCTCGGAGGGGGTCACGGTGCCGGGAAGGACGGGCAGCTCGATGTCGATGCAATGCTTCACGACGTCCTCGTTGTAACCCGGGGAGACGATGAACTTGGCACCGGCGGCGCGGGCCTGCTCAACCTGCTCGACGGTCAGGACAGTGCCGGCGCCAACGCACATCTCGGGCTCGGCCTCGGCCATAGCGGCGATGCACTCGGCGGCGCAGGCGGTGCGGAAGGTGACCTCGGCGGACTTCATGCCAGCTGCCATAAGAGCGTGGGCGAGCGGGGCGGCGTCCTCGACCTTGTCGAGCACAACGACCGGCACGATGCCCAGGGACTCAAGCGTGGTGTAGAACTGATCGAACATGATGTTCCTTTCGATGTGTGGCGCGCATGGGCGCGTGATTACCAAATGTGCTGGTCAGGAGCCGATTTTGGATTGGTTATCGGAGGCACTGCTTGGGGTTCAAGCAATTCCAAAACCGGCTGCTCGACCAGTCATGTAGGGAATGCCAGACAAAACCGGAATGGGACTGGTGGTTTTGCCCGGCCGGAGGAATCGGGGAGCGGGCCGCAGGGGTATGGGATTGGAAAGCTGCGGCCCGCGGAATGGAGACGGACTAGCGCGCGACGCGGGTGCCACCGTCGGCGGCGGATGCCACGGCTGCGATCTCGCCTGCGGTCACCAAGTTGGAATCGCCCTTGATGGTGAGCTTGAGGATCGAGGCTGCAATCGCATAGTTGACGGCGTCCTGCGGGTCAAAGTCGTTGATGAGGGCATGGACGAGGCCGGCGTTGAAAGCGTCGCCGGCGGCAACGCCCTCGAGCACGTGTACGTCGTGAGCAGGGGAGAACCAGTGCTCGCCACTCTCGGCGTCAAAGAGCATGCCCATCCAGATGGAGCGCTCGACGCAGGAGATGTTGCGGACGACCGAGGCGACCTTCTTGCAGCCGTACTCGGCGCAGATCTGGCGGGCCATCTCGACGTAGGTGTCGCGCTCCTCGATGCCGTGGGCAAGGGAACCGGAGACGCAGGTCATGCCGAGGCCGGCAGGCGCATCCTCGTCGTTGGCGATGCAGATGTCGACGAGCGGCAGGAGTTCCTTCATGGTGGCCTGCGATTTCTCGGGCGACCACATCTTGCCGCGATAGTTCACGTCGCACACGGTGGTGATGCCCTTGGCGCGGCAGACGGTGAGGGCATCCTTGCAGGCGGCAGCCATCTCATCGGAGACGGCGGGGGTCACGCCGGAGAAATAGAAGACATCGATGCCCTTGAGGATCTCGTCCCAGTTAAAGACGTCGCGCTTGGCCATGTTGATGGCAGAGTACTTGCGGTCGTAGACGCAACCGTTACCGCGCTGCGAGGCGCCGACCTCAAACACATAGGAGCCAAGACGGTCGCCCTGACGCACGACGCGCGTGGTGTCGACGCCGTAGGCCTTCAGCGAACGCAGGGCGCACTCGCCCAGACGGTTGGCCGGGACAACGGAGACGTAAGCGGCCTTGTCGCCCTGGTAGGCCAGGGAAAGCGCAGTGTTGGCCTCGGCGCCGCCGTAGCGGACGTCAAACTCGGTTGCCTGCTCAATACGCAGGTGGTCTTTGGGTGAGAGTCTCATCATGATCTCGCCGAAGGTAAGAACCGTTTTACCCATGGTCGCGCAGCTCCTTTTACTCGTGCGTACACCTTTGATATGGCGTTGGCACGCAGGTGCCAAGACGGTAGGGTGCGTCTTTGCACCTGCGTGCCAACGCTCGCCGAAATCGGTTTACGAAATCGGTTTCGTTTCGAGTTGTAGTATACTCACCTACAGCGTTTTGCAACCGAGATTTTTAAAAAAATGCCTAAAATGGCTCAGATCGCCGACAATTGGGAAACGGGGTGCGTTATGGCGCAGATGAGAATCAAGGACATTGCCGCCGAGGCGGGCGTGAGTCCGGCCACGGTCTCGCGCTACCTCAACAACCGCCCCGGGCAAATGACCGAGGAGACCCGTGCTCGCATCGCGGCAGTTATCGAGCGCACCGGCTATCGCCCACGTGCCGCCGCGCGCAATCTGCGCAGCTCGCGTACGAACCTCATCGGTGTGATTCTGGCTGACATCGCCAACCCGTTCTCGAGCGCCATGCTCGAGGGCCTTTCCGCCAGCGCCGCGGCGCGCGGCTGCTCGCTCATGACGGCCATTAGCGGCAACGACCCCGCTAAGGAAGCGGAGTCGCTCACCAGACTTATCGATGCCGGCGTGGACGGCCTGGTCGTCAACACCTGCGGAGGCAATGACGAGGCGATCGCCGCGGCAGCGGGACGTCTGCCCGTCGTGCTGCTCGACCGCGACGTTGCCGACGGCGGTGTTGACCTGGTGACATCTAACAACCGTGAGCTGGTCGCCGGCTTGGTAGATGCCTTGGCAGCTGCGGGCAGCGAGCGTCTGTGCCTGCTCACCGAGGCAAGTGACGATAGTCCCGTGCGTCGAGAGCGCGCCGAGGCCTTTGCCGACGAGCTTTCGCGCCGCGGCCTTGCGGGCGAGGTCGTCACCCTGGCCGACGGTGGCGCCACGGGCGTCGGTCGCTTGGACGAGACCATCCGCGGCTATGCAGGCAAAAAGCTCGGCCTCATTGCCGTCAACGGCCTGGTTTTCCTGCGTCTGACCGAGGCACTGGCGCAGCTTGGTCCCTCGCTGCCGGCGGGTCTCAAGATCGCAACGTTTGACGACTATCCCTGGAATCACGTGCTCTTTGGCGGCGTGACCACGGCAGCGCAAGACACCCTTACCATTGCCGAGCGCGTAGTCGAGCGCCTGTCCGAGCGCATCGATGTTGTTACCACCACCGTGGGCGAGGCCGCAAAGCTCGCCCCCAAGCGCATCGAGATCCCCGGCCACATCGAACATCGCGCATCGACCTCGCGCTAGTCTGTGTGATAATATATAGACAATGTCATACAGGAGGTATCCATGGCTGCGTCTGTGCTGAGTGTGCGAGTGGACTCGTCAATTAAAGACTCATTTGCCGAACTGTGCGAAGAGCTTGGCATGACTTCGTCTGTTGCGGTCAATATGTTTATGAGGCAGATGCTGCGCGAACGCTCTCTGCCGTTTGTTCCTTCACTCGGTAAAAGCTCTGCGAGCGAAAGCGCCGCGGCGGGCATTTTGGATACTGCCCAGATTGAGTCCGCCGTCCGCGAGGCGGCCAGCTCGATTCCCGCCATCAAAACCGTGATTCTTTTTGGTTCGTATGCCCGTGGCGAGGCGCATGCCGATAGTGATATTGACTTGCGCCTCGAAGTCGATCGCGAGCGGGGCTTTGGTCTTTTCGCGCTGTCGGCATTTGGTGAGGCGGTGCGCAAAGAAACCGGGAGGCAGGTTGATCTCGTCTCTAGTGATCATCTTGATGACGATCTTGCCGCGGTAATCGAGCGCGAAGGAGTGATCCTTTATGATCGCGCGTAAGTCAGACAGCCTTCGCGCCCAAGAGGTTTTGGATGCCATTTCTGAAACGAACGAGCGCATCAAGGTTTTTGATATCACCGAGGACCAGTTTCTGCATGCGAATGACGTGCGGACGAGGGCGTTGGCGGACTCCCTTTTGATGTGTGCGCTTAGGGTAACGGAAGAAGCGGGCAAATTGTCGGAACGCTCGCAGCGGCTTCATCCCGAAATCGAATGGCGTGGAATTATCGGCATGAGAAATTATCTTGCGCATGATTACGGCAATGTCGACCGCTCGGTTGTTTGGGATGCAGTGACGATGGAGTTCCCTACGCTGGAACGAGCCTGTAGACAAATTGTCTCCGAATCTGAACGCTAGCCGCTCGTTCGCAACTGCCTGTTCGCGCACGTTTTTTGAGCGCTTGATACGCTTTAACCCTGCGGAAACATTTTTCTGCGATAGTATCTGCGATATAGACCAGTCGAAACCCGCCCGAAAGAAAGGGGAGCGACATGAACCAGCAGAACATCGATTACGTACTCCGCTCCGTAGAGCAGCGTGACATCCGCTTTGTGCGTCTGTGGTTTGTCGACATTCTCGGCCGCCTCAAGAACTTTGCCATTAGCCCCGAGGACCTCGAGGTCGCTTTTGAGGAGGGTATTGGCTTTGACGGCTCCGCCATCGAGGGCTTTGCCACGCCCGAGGAAGCCGATATGCTGGCGTTTCCCGATGCTTCGACCTTCCAGATCCTGCCGTGGCGCCCGAGCCACAACGGCGTCGCTCGTGTGTTCTGCGACGTGTGCACTCCCGATCGCAAGCCGTTTGCCGGCGACCCGCGCGATGCCCTTCGCCGCATGTTCCGCAAGGCCGAGAAGGCCGGCTACCTGCTCAACGTGGGCGCCGAGCTGGAGTATTACTACTTCCCCGACGAGCACACCCCCGAGCCGCTCGACAACGTGGGCTACTTCGATCTTTCGGTGAGCGATGCCGCTCGCGACCTGCGCCGCAACACGGTCCTCACGCTCGAGAAGATGTCCGTGCCCGTGGAGTACACCTTCCACGCCGCCGGCCGCTCGCAGCACGGCATGAGCCTGCGCCACGCCGAGGCCCTGAGCATGTCCGACGCCATCACCACGGCCAAGCTCATCATTAAGCAGCAGGCCTACGAGAGCGGTTGCCACGCCTCCTTTATGCCCAAGCCGTTGGCGGGCGAGGACGGCAGCGCCATGTTTTTGCATCAGTCGCTGTTCGACCACGACGGCAACAACGTCTTTTGGGGCGAGGACGACGAGAAGTACCACCTCTCCGATATCGCCAAGCACTACATGGCCGGTATCCTGGCGCACGCGCGCGAGATCAGCGCTATCACCAACCCCACGGTCAACTCGTACAAGCGCATCACCACGGGTGGCGACTCCGTGCCGCAGTACGCCACGTGGGGCCTGCGCAACCGCGCGAGTATGGTCCGCATCCCGGTCTACAAGCCCGGCAAGCAGCTGTCCACGCGCATCGAGCTGCGCAGTCCCGACCCCATGGCCAACCCGTACCTGGTCAACGCCGTCACGCTGGCGGCTGGTCTGGACGGCATCGAGCGCAAGCTGGAGCTCCCGCCCGAGGCCACGGCCGAGACACTCAAGCTCACCGACCGTCAGATGCTCGAGGCCGGCTACACGCCGCTGCCGCGTTCGCTCAAAGAGGCGCTCGACGTGTTTGAGGACTCGCAGTTTATGAAGGATGCCCTCGGCGAGCACATCCACAGCTTCTTCCTCAAAAAGAAGCGCGACGAGTGGCATAAGTTTGAGTCCACGATCACCGAGTGGGAGATCAAGCACTACCTGGCGAACTCCTAATCGTGCTGGCTTGTTCCAGTACGATTGAGCTCATTTCTTTGGAGGCCGATATGTCCGAAAAGAGTGCCCTGTTCATGGCGCGCACGACGCGCTTCCACGAGTTTGCCCGCAGCTTGACGACCACTCTGGGTGTCGAGGTGAGCTTGGCAACCCCCGATTCGCCGACTGCGGCGCACGACTTTGACCTGCTGATCCTCGATTCCGATGGCATCCGCAGTGACCGCATCGATCAGATTGCCAAGTGGCTCGACGACCGCGGCGGCGTCCCCATGCTGGTGATCGTTGACGACGAGGCGCTCGGCACCCTGCGCCTGCCCAATCACGCGCATGCCGACTTTGTATGCCCCACGGCGACGCCCAACGAGCTTAAGTCTCGTGCGCAGCGCCTGATGGGCGAGGAGGAGACCGTCGCCGCCGACGATGTGCTCAACATCGATAACCTCGAGATCAACTTGGCCACCTACCAGGTGACGCTCGATAACGAGCCCATCGACCTGACGCTGATGGAGTACTCGCTGCTGAGCTTTTTGGCGACGCACCCCAACCGCGCCTACAGCCGCGAGGTGCTGCTGCACCGCGTATGGGGCTTTGAGTACTGCGGCGGCACGCGCACCGTCGACGTGCACATTCGACGCATCCGCTCCAAGGTGGGTCCGCAGATCGCGGCGCACATCACCACCGTCCGCGGCGTGGGCTATCTGTTTAAAGACTAGATTTCCACCACAAAGGGGACAGGCACTTTTGTGGTGGTTTTGACGCAGGTACGGATTCCTTTCGGGTCTGCGGCAGAACTTAAGCCTTCCTAAAAGATTGCGTTCTCATACACTTGCGCCCGCATATTGGGGTACAACTCAACGTGAACAATGATGGCCCGCCACATGTTTGGCGGGCCTTTGGTTATTTGACGAAAGGATCGCAGCCATGAGCGAGTACGATTCCCAGCGTCCCCAGGATGCGGGCAACGCCGGCGAGACCCAGCAGCAGCCGCGTGTGCAGGTGGAGTCGACGCCTGCCGGCAGTAACATTCCCTACGTGCAGGCCTACGACACGCAGACCGGCAAGCCGCTGGGTGGCCAGCAGGTCGTGAACAAGCACACGGTGGTCAAGACCAAGACCAAAAAGCTGCCGATCTTTATTACGGCGCTTGCCGGCTGTGCCTGCGGAGCCCTGCTGGTCATTGCGCTCATTATGAGCGGCACGCTCGATATCGGTGGTGGCAAGAATGCCGTGACGGCGGGTGCTTCGGGTTCGTCGACGCAAAAGATCACCATTGACTCCGAGGACACCACGCTGGCCGAGGCCGTTTCTGCTAAGGCCCTGCCCTCCGTCGTTTCCATTACCGCCACTTCGAGCGGCAGCCAGAATGGCTCGCTTTCGCAGTCTGCTGATGAGTCGGATAGCTCGGGCAGCGTCGGTTCGGGCGTCGTGCTCGATACCGAGGGCCACATCCTCACCAACAACCACGTGGTCGATGGTTACGACCAGTACGTGGTGACCATGGACGACGGCACCACCTACGAGGCTGAGTTCGTGGGCAACGATGCCTCGAGCGACCTGGCCGTCATCAAGCTCAAGGACGCCGACGCCTCCAAGCTCACGCCAATCGAGATTGGTGATTCCTCCAAGCTCAACGTGGGAGAGTGGGTTATGGCGATCGGCTCGCCGTTTGGCAACGAGCAGTCTGTCTCCACGGGCATTGTGTCGGCGCTCTACCGCTCCACGGCCATGAGCTCTACCAGCGGTAACACCATCTATGCCAACATGATCCAGACCGATGCCGCCATCAACCCGGGCAACTCCGGCGGCGCGCTCGTCAACGACAATGGCGAGCTGGTGGGTATCAACTCGCTCATCGAGAGCTACTCGGGCTCCAGCTCAGGCGTGGGCTTTGCTATTCCCGTTAACTACGCCAAGAACATTGCCGACCAGATTATCGACGGCAAGACGCCGGTGCATCCGTACATGGGCGCTACGCTTTCGAGCGTCAATGCGCTCAACGCCCGCACCAACAAGCTGAGCACCGATAGCGGCGCGTATGTGGCGAGCGTCGTCGAGGACGGTCCTGCTGCCAAGGCCGGCATTCAGGAGGGCGACGTCATCACCAAGCTGGGCGACGACGAAATCACGAGCGCCGATGGCCTGATCATCGCGCTGCGCAGCCACGAGGTGGGCGAGAAGGTCGAGATCTCGCTTATGCGCGGTAAGGACGAGAAGAAGGTCACCGTCGAGCTGGGCTCTGACGAGGAGCTGCAGAACCAGCAGCAGGACGACAGTTCGACCGACACCGGCAACGGCGGTATTACCGACGAGCAGCTGCGCCAGTACCTGGAGGAGCTGCTAGGCCAGCAGGGCCAGGGCCAGGGCTACGGCCAGGGTTTCTAACGAGCTGTATCGCATATGCCGAAGCCAGAGGGGCTGTCCCGCCAAGTGTGGGACAGCCCCTCTTTTCTTGTTGATCCGTTGGGGACGGAGGAAAACGGATCACTTGGGGCTGACAAGAGGCCTGGTTCGTAATGGTCTGGACAGTTAGTTCAGATACGTATAAATCTGGGGCAGCTTGGGATGCGTTTTGAGCAATTTTTGATTGGGATGGGGCTCGAATGGGTGTTTGGAAGGGAGAGCGGGACGTTTACATGGTCTCGAGGAGCCCAAATTAGTTGAAACAGGGGTGTTCGTGCCTGATTCAGCTCTAGGATTTATACGTATCTGAACTAACTGTCCACCCCGGTTCGTCGACTGCCGATTCGATGCGGTTCGAAAGGGTTATTCGGCGCCATGGTGACCGGTGGTACTCTAGTATCCGTTTGAAATCGAGCGAAGGAGTGCCGCTATGGAGCAATCGAGCCTGTTTGGTGACGGCGTGGACATCGATACCGAAACGCCCACGAGCACGGATACCGTTGCGCCGACCGATGCCCGTGCCCAGGCGGCAGCGCGTGCGGCCGAGCTGCGCCACGAGCTCGATTACCACGCCTATCGCTACTACATGCTCGACGCGCCCGAGATCACGGACGCCGCCTTTGACAAAATGCTCGTTGAGCTGCAAGAAATCGAGGCGACCTACCCCGACCTGGTGACGCCCGACAGCTATACCCAGCGCGTTGGCGGCTACGTGAGCGAGCAGTTTACGCCAGTCACGCACATGGCGCGCATGTATTCCATGGACGATGCCATGGACCTGGACGAGCTCGACGCATGGCTCCAGCGCACCGAGGATGCGCTCGGTGCCGGCAGCGTCACCTATACCTGCGAGCTTAAGATCGACGGTCTGGGCGTGGCACTTACCTACCAAAACGGCACCTTTGTGCGCGCCGCCACGCGCGGCGATGGTACCACGGGCGAGGACGTGTCGCTCAACGTCCGTACCATCAAGGACGTGCCCATGCACCTGTCCGAGCCGGCGCTCGCTCACATGGGTGCCGACCGCGAGCGCACCATCGAGGTGCGCGGCGAGGTCTATATGCCCAAAGGCAGCTTTGTACGTCTGAATGAAGAGGCCGATGCCGAGGGCCGCGACCCCTTCGCCAACCCGCGCAACGCCGCTGCTGGCAGCCTGCGTCAGAGGGATCCCAAGGTTACGGCGCGGCGCGATCTGGCCACCTTTATCTATGCCATCGCCGATACCGATCCACTGCACGTCCACAGCCAGCGCGAGTTCCTCGATTGGCTGCGTAGCGCCGGCTTTAGCGTCAACCCCAACGTGGCTCGCTGTGCCACGCCGGCCGAGGTCCACGAGTTCTGCGCCCAGGCGCTCGAGCATCGCGGTGACCTGGACTACGACATCGACGGCGTGGTCGTAAAGGTCGACAGCTTTCAGCAGCAGCTCGACCTGGGCTTTACCGCCCGCGCACCGCGCTGGGCCATTGCCTTTAAGTTTCCGCCCGAGGAAAAGCAGACCGTCCTGCGCGAGATTCGCATCCAGGTGGGTCGCACCGGCGTGCTCACGCCGGTCGCTGAGTTCGATCCGGTGACGGTTGCCGGCTCCACCATCGCGCGCGCCACGCTGCACAACATCGACGAGATCCGTCGCAAAAACGTGCGCGAGGGCGACACTATTATCGTGCACAAGGCGGGCGACGTAATCCCCGAGGTCGTGGGCCCGGTGCTCGACAAGCGCCCGGCTGATTCGGTCGACTGGCACATGCCCGAGGTCTGCCCCGTGTGCGGCAGCCCCGTGGTTCACGAGGATGGCGAGGTCGCTTACCGCTGTGTCTCCATCGACTGCCCCGCGCAGCTCAAGGAGCGCCTGCTCCACTGGGTGAGCCGCGGCTGCATGGACGTCGACGGCCTGGGCGACGAGATCGTCGACAAGATGATCGCCGCCGGGCTGATTCACGACGTCGCGGACTTCTATCAGCTCACGGTCGACGACATCGCAGGCCTGGACACGGGGCGCACCTATGCCAGCTCCAACAGCAGGAAGGGCGTTAAGAAGGGCGATCCCATTCCGGTGGGCCTCAAGACGGCCGAGAAAATCATCGCCGAGCTCAACAAGTCCAAGAGCCAGCCGCTCGGTCGCGTGCTGTTTGCCCTAGGCATCCGCCACGTGGGCAAGAGCGTGGGCGAGGTCATCGCCGAGCGATTCCTGTCGATCGACAAGCTCATCTTGGCGAGTGAAGAGCGTTTGCGTGGAGAAATTGGCCAAGTCGAAGAGCGTTTGCGCGTGGAATTTCATTCGAAATTGGAAACCGAGATTCATGCCAGTGAAGAGCGGACGCGCACCGGAATACAGGAAGAAATTCGTGCCAGCGAAGACCGTTTGCGTGGGGAAATGGGCCAGGTAGAAGACCGTTTGCGCACGGAATTCCAATCGAAGCTGGAAACGGAGATCCGCGCGAGCGAGGAACGCCTGCGCACAGAATTCCATTCACAGCT
>CAJMRO010000040.1:0-14527 GCA_905215825.1 uncultured bacterium | reverse complement strand
CACCAGCAGCGGGTAGCCAATATGCGCGGCCACGGCCTCGGCCTCCTCAAACGAGGTGGCCTGGCCCGCCGGCGGGTACATGATGCCCAGCCTGTCGAGCAGGGCGGCGAAGCGCTCGCGGTCCTCGGCAAAGTCGATGGCATCGGGCTTGGTGCCCATAATGTTCACGCCGCTCTCCTCGAGCATGCGCGCCAGCTTAAGCGGGGTCTGGCCGCCGAGCGTCACCACGACGCCATCGGGGCGCTCAACGTCGATAACGTCCATGACGTCCTCGTAGGTGAGCGGCTCAAAGTACAGGCGGTCGGACGTGTCATAGTCGGTCGAGACGGTCTCGGGATTGCAGTTGACCATGATGGTCTCAAAGCCGCGAGCCGCCAGCGCGTAGCTCGCGTGCACGCAGCAGTAATCGAACTCGATACCCTGGCCAATGCGGTTGGGGCCGGCGCCCAGGATCATCGCCTTGGGCTTGTCCGCCGGCGTGGTCTCGTCGGGAGCCACGCACTTCTTGGCATCCGGGCTCGTGCGGTAGATGTTCTCGTACGTCTTGTAGTGGTACTCCGTGGCGCTCGAGAACTCGGCGGCGCAGGTATCGACCGTCTTCATGCTGGGAACCACGCCCAGACCCTTGCGATAGGCGCGCACAAAGCGCTCGTCCGAGCCGGTCAGCGCGGCGATCTCGGCATCGCTCGTGCCGTACTGCTTGAGCAGGCGCATCGCGTCGGCATCAATGTCCTCCACACGTAGGCCGCGGATGCTCTCCTGGACCTGCACCATATCGTTGATACGGTTGAGGTGCCACGGATCGATACCGCAGATGGCATGGATGCGAGCGATGTCCCAGCCACGGCGCAGGGCCTCGACCACAAAGAAGATGCGATGCTCGGTCGGGGTTGCCACGGCCTGAGCAAGCTCGTCGTCGCTCAGCTTATCGGCACCCTCTTTGCCACCGGCGCAAATGCCCTGGTGGCCATCCTCCAGCGAGCGCATAGCCTTGCCAAAGGCCTCCTCAAAGGTGCGGCCGATCGACATGATCTCGCCCACGGCCTTCATGCGCGTGGTGAGCGTAGGGTCGGTGCCCTTGAACTTCTCGAAGGCAAAGCGCGGCACCTTGACCACACAGTAGTCGATCGTGGGCTCAAAGCAGGCGGGCGTTGCCTTGGTGATGTCGTTGACGATCTCGTCGAGCGTGTAGCCCACAGCCAGGCGCGCAGCGGCCTTGGCGATGGGGAAACCTGTGGCCTTGGAAGCGAGGGCGGACGAACGGCTCACGCGCGGGTTCATCTCGATGACGATCAGGCGGCCGGTGTTGGGGTTCACGGCAAACTGCACGTTGGAGCCACCGGTCTCAACGCCGATCTTCTCCAGAATGGCGAGCGAGGCGACACGCATGCGCTGATACTCCAGGTCGGAGAGGGTCTGCGCCGGCGCCACGGTGATGGAGTCGCCGGTATGCACGCCCATGGGGTCGAGGTTCTCGATGGAGCACACGATGATGCCGTTGCCGGCGTGGTCACGCATGACCTCCATCTCGTACTCTTTCCAACCCTCAATGGACTCCTCGACCAGCACCTCGTGGGCGGGCGAGAGCTCCAGGCCCTGGCTCACGATGGAGACGAGCTCCTCGTGGGTGTGAGCGATGCCGCCGCCGGCGCCGCCGAGGGTAAAGCTCGGGCGCAGTACGCAGGGATAGCCCACGCACTCGGCGATAGCCTCGGCGTCGGCCACGCTGTAGGCATAGCCCGAGCGCGCGACTTCCAGGCCGATCTCGGCCATGGCCTCGTTAAAGAGCTTGCGGTCCTCGCCGCGCTCGATGGCGGCCAGGTCGCAGCCGATCATCTCGACGCCGTACTTGTCGAGCGTACCGTCTTTCGCCAGCTCGACGGCGGCGTTCAGACCGGTCTGGCCGCCCAGCGTGGGCAGCAGCGCGTCCGGGCGCTCTTTCTTGATCACGCGCTCGATAAACTCGGCGGTGATGGGCTCGACATAGGTGCGGTCGGCAAGACCCGGGTCGGTCATGATGGTCGCCGGGTTGGAGTTGACCAGGATGACCTCAAAGCCATCCTCCTTGAGCACCTTGCAGGCCTGGGCGCCGGAGTAATCGAACTCGCAGGCCTGGCCAATAACGATGGGGCCCGAGCCAATGACGAGGATGCGCTTGATGTCAGTACGTTTCGGCATGTTAGTTCTCCTCGGTCTCAGTCTCGGCGAAATTCCAGCCAGCCAGGCGGTCCTTCGCGGTGTCGATGTCCAGGTAGTTCTCCTCGCCGTCCATGAGTCGCGTAAAGGCGGTAAAGAGATAGTGGGCATCGGTGGGGCCAGGCGAGGCCTCGGGGTGGTACTGGACCGAGAAGCACGGGGCGTCGAGCAGCTGGATGCCCTCGGCGGTGCCGTCGTTGAGGTTCACATGTGTCAGGCGAATGCGGCCGAAGCGCTCGTTCATCACGACCGGCGCGACTCCGCGGCGCACCCAGACGCGCAGATCTCCATCGGCCGCATGCTCGGTCTCGCCGCCGGAAAGCTCGGGGACAAGCTTGCCCAAGCTGGGGAACAGCAGGCCAAAGCCATGGTTTTGCGCGGTGATCTCCACGCGACGGCTTACCAGGTTCATGACCGGCTGGTTGCCACCGCGGTGACCGAACTTAAGCTTTTCCATCTGGGCGCCGCAGGCCAGACTGATCATCTGATGACCCAGGCAAATGCCAAAGACCGGCACCTTGCCGATCAGCTGCTGCACCTGCTCGTAGGTCTCCACCACGGCATCGGGGTCGCCGGGGCCGTTGGACAAAAAGACACCGTCGGGATTCATGTCGAGCACCTCACTCGCGGGCGTATCCCACGGCACGACGGTAAGGTCGCAGCCAGCGCGGACCAGGCCCTCCAAGATGCCGCGCTTGACGCCGCAGTCGTAGGCGACCACTTTATGTCGGGCAGGAGCGGCAGGGGCAAGCGCAAAGTCATGCGTAGCGGGCAGGTCGGCGGCCACAAACTCGTGAGGTACGGGGCAACTTACGGTCTTGACCAGGTTCTCGCCTACCAGCGTGGGCGCTGCGGCCAGACGCTCGGCAAGCTCGTCGACGTCGAAGATCTCGGTCGAGATAATGCCCATCTTGGAACCATTGTCGCGCAGATGGCGCACCAGAGCGCGGGTGTCGACGCCCTCGATAGCGACGATGCCGTGGGCGCGCAGATACTCCGGCACGCTGACGGCCGAGCGCCAGTTAGAAGGCGTGGTGCACATGTCGCGAACGATCATGCCGCGCATAGCCGGAGCGCTCGCAGGGCGCACGGCGTCGCCGGGGAAGGCCGACTGGACGTCGGTCTCGTCGATACCGTAGTTGCCGATCTGCGGATAGGTCATGGTTACGATTTGGCCGGCATAACTCGGGTCGGTCATGACCTCAAAGTAGCCCTCGAGCGAGGTGTTGAAGCAAACTTCGCCGGTCGCGGTGCCCTCAGCGCCGCATGCACGTCCATAAAAAATGGTCCCATCCTCAAGATACAGGATGCAGGGACCGCAGGTGCCCTTGCTGGTTTTGGCCAGCATACGCTGGCAAAGCTCGCTGGGCGCGAAGGTGCGGGCGGCAGCGCCCGCGGTATGGTTGTTCGCCATAATTCTCCTTCCCGGTCTCACAGGACCGGCTTAAAGGTGTGTAGTTAGGCCTCGCGGTATTGTAACCGCAAGCATGCCTCATGGCGTTAATTTCATCGAAATGTTTACGAAATGATAATTATGACTTTCTATGCATAATGTTTTTTAATCCCCGTCCCAGAAAAATCATCCCGCGGGGCTTGTGGCTCACGCGGGATGATGGCGTCTTATTTTTTCTTGTCCTGCTCCAGCAGTTCGGACGGTGTGCGATCGGGCTTGCCGCCACGGAAAATCTCGCGGCCATGCAGACGATGCTCCAGATCGCGCTCGGCTTTTTCCTCGTCAATCTTGGTCTGGCTCACCACCGGGTCCTCAATCAACGACGACACCGAGTTCACCTGCTTCTGAATGCGCTCGGCGATGGTGTCATCCATACTCACGATGCGCATCTTCCAGTCGATACTCGTGGCGTTGGATGAGCTCTTGGTCCACACGAACGTCAAAATGGCGCTCTGGTGGCCGCGCGCGGGGAACATGCCAAAGAAGGAATCGTGCTGAATGTTGCTATCCTCGTCGATATAGGCGTGAACGTTATACACCACGCGGTCGATCTTATCGTTGAGCAACGCGTTGGTCGCAAGCGCCGCGGCCTGAATCTGCCCGTTGGACAGCAGCTCGAGCTCGTTGGCAGACGATGTGTCCAACACCGTCACCTCGACCGTGCCCGTGCGTTCATCGGCTTCATCGACGGTGAAGTCGAGCGGGAACTGCGTAAAGCCGTTGCCCCATTCAAGTCCACCCTTGAGCGCGGTCGAAACGGTATCGACCGAAACGCTCTCGGACAGGTTGGCGGTGTTCAGACGACGCATCACGCCGTAGCCAATCTGCATGCCCACGATCAGCACCAAAATACCGATGACCACGGCCATCGCGGTCTTCGTAATGGTATGGCTCACCTGCGAGCCCGAAGGATCGTCCTCGGACAGCGGGTCGATATGTTTTGCCTGGCTCGCGCGGTCCTCGCTGCGCAGCTGCGCTAGCGCCGCTTTGTCACCGCGCTTGGCCGCAGCCTCCTTCTCACGCATGCGCTCGGTACGCTTTTTGGCGAGCGTGGGATCCAAGACGCCGGATGCATCGATTTCGGAGAATAACTCCGTCACTTCTTCCGGAGTCAAAGGGTTCTTGTCAGCCATAAACTTCCTGTCATATCAATCAGTCGAGCTCATGCGCACGCGCACCTTCGAACTGCATTCGATAGTAACGGGCATAGGTGCCGCCACGGGCGAGAAGCTCCTCGTGCGTGCCACGCTCCACAACGCGACCATGCTCAACGGTCGCAATCTCATCGGCATGCTTAATGGTCGAAAGACGGTGGGCGATAATAATCGTGGTGCGGCCGCGTGCCAGCTCTTCGAGTGACTCCTGAACCGCCTCCTCGCTCTCGTTATCCAAAGCACTCGTCGCCTCGTCCAAAATCAGGATCTTGGGGTTCTTGAGAAACACGCGCGCGATGGCAACGCGCTGCTTCTGTCCGCCCGAAAGACGGCTGCCGCGCTCGCCCACCACGGTGTCGTAGCCCTGCGGAAGCGACTCGATAAAGGCATCGATGTTGGCGCGACGGGCGGCCTCGGCGATCTCTTCTGCCGTGGCGCCCGGCTTGCCGTAGGCGATGTTCTCGCCAATCGTACCGTCAAATAGATAGACATCCTGCTGCACCAGGCCGATGGCGCGGCGCAGGCTCTGCTGCGTCACATCGCGCACGTCCTGGCCGTCGATGCTAATGGATCCGGCAGCCACGTCATAAAAGCGCGGCAGCAGCGAACAGGTCGTGGACTTGCCACCGCCCGAAGGGCCAACCAGCGCGATGGTCTGCCCGGGCTTGATGGACAGATTCATATGGTCGATAACGGGACGCTCGTCGGCATAGCCCTCGCCCAGCTCGACATCCTCGTAGTTAAAGCACACGTCGTGATACTCCACGGCGCCGGCAGTCACCTGCAGATCCGTAGCGCCCGGCTTGTCCTGGATATCCGGCGCGGTCGAGAGCACCTCGTCCATACGTTTAAAGCCGGCGATAGCCTTCTGATACGTTTCGGCCGAATTGACGAGCGTCTCGAGCGGCGTGCAGAACAGCGAAATATAGAGTGCAAAGGTCGCCATATCGACCGCCTGCAGCTGTCCCTGGGCGACCAGCCAGCCGCCCAGCAGCACCACGATCACATAGAGCACACCCGAGAGCAGGCCATACGTCGCGGTATAGACGCCCATGGCGTGATACATGTTCTCCTTGGACGAAAGGTAGCGATCGTTAGAGGCACGGAACTTGGCGCGCTCGGTCTCCTCGTTGGCAAAGCTCTTGACTACGCGCATGCCCGCAAGCGAATCCTGCAGCTGCGCATTGATGCCGCTGATCTTTTTGCGGTTGTCGCTAAAAACCTCGCGCATACGCATGTTCTGCCAAAACATGATGACCGCAAAAGCCGCCGTCACCACGGCCATGGCGAGCGCCAGCACCGGGGCGATGGTAAAGAGGATCGCAAACGAGCCAATAATCTCGATGCCGCAGATGATGATCCACTCGGGCACGTGGTGCGCCGCCTCGCAGATATCGAACAGATCGTTGACCACGCGGCTCATCATGTCGCCCGAACTGTTGCGGTCGAAGTACGCAAAGCTAAAGCGCTCGTACTGGTCAAACAGGTCCTCGCGCATCTTGGACTCCATGCGCGCACCCATCACGTGGCCCCAGTAGCTCACAAAGTAGCGGCAGGCGCAGCGAACGGCATACATCAGCACCAGCCCCACCGCGATCATACCGAGCGCCTGCATAATGGCAGCCTGGCCCTGGGTAAACAGCCCACCGGTCAAATTGCGCAGAATAATAGGAAACGCAAGGTCAATGGCAGCAAGCACCAGAGCGCAAACAGTATCAGCAACAAAAAGCCCCATCTGGGGCTTGTAATACGAAAGAAACCTCTTCAGCATGTGATCCTCAAAGAAATATCAGCAACGTAAGGCCCTGGGACAAAGCAATCAGTAGTACTTGTCCCAGGGCTATCCCCACTCGTTAAAGCTCCGTGCCCCCAAGGCGGTGTGCGATGCTGTCGCAGGCAAGCGCGCCTACGACGGTCTTGGCGTCTTCGATCTTGCCGTCGAGCACGGCATCGATCAGCTCGTGCAGCGGCACCAGGTCCACGTTGACAAACTCGTCATCATCGGGGTTGGGCGCATCAAACTCGAGCTTGATAGCCAAGTAGATGTGGATGATCTCATCGCAAAAACCGCAGGACGTGACAATCGACGTCAAAAAGCGAATACGACCGGCCCTAAAGCCCGTCTCCTCGTGCAGTTCGCGTTTGGCGCAATCGAGCGGGTCCTCGCCTGGATCGAGCTTGCCGGCGGGAATCTCGACCGTCACGCGGTCGATGGCGGTGCGGTACTGACGCACCAGTACGATCTTGCCGCTCTCGGTCAGTGCCACAACGGCCGCCGCACCCGGATGGCGAACGATATCGCGGGCGCTGCGGTGACCGTTGGGCAGCTCAACCTCAAGACGGTGGACGTCGAGGATCTTGCCCTTCCAGGCGCATTCCTCCGAAAGAATCTTCTCGTGCAGCTCGGCATCGTGCGGGTCGTCATCGCCCAGCACCAGCGCCGGCTCGTCAGAGACCTCGCCACCAGGCTCGCCCTCGGCGTGCCCATACATGCGGCTGTCCTCTTCGACGATCTGCGCGTCCACGAGCTCTTCGTTCTTCTCGTCCATCCGTCTCATTCCTCTCGGACTTTAGGCATCCCAGGCGTCGCGGCCGCGCAGCGCGCGCAGGCCGATGTCGTGACGCAGGGTCTTGCCCTCAAAATCAATCTTCTCGCAGGCCTCGTAGGCAAGGTTGCGAGCGTTCTCGAACGTGTCGCCCAGAGCGGTCACGGCAAGCACGCGGCCACCATTGGTCACGAGCTGGCCGTCCACCACGGCAGTGCCCGCGTGGTACACGGTCACGTTCTCCATGGCCTCGGCATCGGCGATACCGGTGATGACCTTGCCCTTCTCGTAGCTGCCGGGGTAGCCCGCGCTCGTCAGGACAACGGCCACGGCCCACTCGTCACGCCAGTCGAGCTCAATCTGGTCGAGCTCGCAGTTGGCACAAGCCAGCATGACCTCGACCAGGTCGTTCTTAAGGCGCGGCAGCACGACCTGCGTCTCGGGGTCGCCAAAGCGGGCATTGAACTCCAGCACCTTGGGGCCGGCAGGCGTGAGCATAAAGCCGCCGTACAGGCAGCCGCGGTAGTCGATACCCTCGGCAGCGAGCTCGGCCACGGTCTGCTCCATGACCTTCACCATGGTGGCGTGCTCCTCGTCAGTCACGATGGGCACCGGGCTGTAGACGCCCATGCCGCCGGTGTTGGGGCCCTTGTCGCCCTCGAGCGCGCGCTTGTGGTCCTGCGAGGTGGCCATGGGGCGCACGGTCTTGCCGTCGGTAAAGGCCAGCAGCGAGCACTCGGGGCCGGTCAGCATCTCCTCGATAACCACGGTGTTGCCGGCATCGCCAAAGGTGCCGCCAAAGCACTCGCGCACGGCCTCCTCGGCCTGCTCAAGTTCGGTCGCCACGATAACGCCCTTGCCCGCGGCAAGGCCGTCGGCCTTCACGACCAGCGGGGCGCCCTGCTCGCGCACGTAGGCGAGAGCCGAAGCCTCGTCGGTAAACGAACCATAGGCTGCCGTCGGAATGCCCGCACGCTCCATGAGCTGCTTGGAGAACAGCTTGGAGCCCTCCATCTGGGCGCCCTCGGCACCCGGGCCAAAGCAGGAAATACCCGCCGCGCGTACGGCGTCGGCCACGCCCGCCACGAGCGGAGCCTCGGGGCCAATTACCACGAGTCCGCATCCGTGGCTCTGCGCAAACGCCGCCACGGCCGCAGGATCGCAGTCGTCGAGAACAACGTTCTCGCCGCAGCTCGCGGTGCCGCCGTTACCCGGCGCGATGTAGAGCTTGCCGGCGCGCGGTGATGCTGCGAGCTTAGCTGCCAAAGCATGCTCACGGCCGCCGCTGCCCAACAACAGGATGTCGATGGTTTGAGTGTCCGCCTTCAAGGGTGCCTCCTCTATGGATGAACGGCCCGCTCCGCGCGAGCCCTTTGCAAGCAAATATACCCCTCGGCCGCCCGTCCGGGCTGCAAAGGGGTATATCGCAATAACCAAATAGTCCCGATTACTTCCAGAATCGGTTGATGATCTGCTCGCGACCAGCGCCAACGCCAATGAACGTCACGCGGGTGTGTGCCAGATCCTCGATAAACGCCACGTAGTCCTGAGCCTCCTGCGGCAGCTCCTCAAAGCTGCGGCAGCCGGTGATATCGCACTTCCAGCCAGGAAGCTCCTCGTAGATGGGCTTGGCGTGCTCAAAGCGAACCTGATGCTCGGGCACGCTGGTATAGCGCTCACCATCGACGTCGTAGGCCACGCACACCTTGATGGTGTCGAAAGCCGAAAGCACGTCGAGCTTGGTCATGGCGATATCGGTGAGGCCGTTGACGCGCGAGGCGTAGTTGGCGATGGGGCCGTCGAACCAGCCGCAGCGACGACGGCGACCGGTGGTCACGCCGTACTCGTAGCCCTCCTCGGTCAGCGTGTGACCGGCCTCGGACTCATAGGAAAGCTCGGTGGGCATGGGGCCCGAACCGACGCGGGTGATATAGGCCTTCATGACGCCCAGTACGCGGTCGACGTTCTTCATACCGACGCCGGAGCCGGTGATGGCGCCGCCGGCGGTGCAGTTGGAAGACGTCACGTACGGATAGGTACCGTGGTCGATGTCGAGCAGCGTCGCCTGGGCGCCCTCAAACAGCAGGTCCTTGCCCTCGTCAATCATGTTGTTGAGCAGCAGACTCGTCTCGGTGATGTAGGGACGCAGGCGCTCGGCCATCGGCAGGTACTCGTCGCAAATCTGGTCCACGGTGTAGGTGGGCAGATTGTAGATGAGCTCGAGCTCGGGGTTCACGCGGGCGAGAGCGGTCTCCAGCTTGTCGCGGAACAGCGCCTCGTCCAGCATGTCCTGCATGCGCAGGCCGATGCGGGCCATCTTGTCCTGATAGCACGGACCGATACCGCGCTTGGTGGTACCGATGTTCTTCTTGCCGAGCTTCTGCTCAAAGGCGCCATCCAGATCAATGTGGTACGGCATGATGACATGCGCGTTGCCGCTAATCTTGAGGTTCTTGGTGGTGATGCCGTCGGCCTCGAACATGTCGATCTCCTCAAGGACAACCTTGGGGTTGACGACGCAGCCGTTACCGATCACCGACACGTGGTCGGAATACATGATGCCGGAAGGCACCTGGTGCAGGCCGTACTTCTTGCCGTTGACGACGATGGTGTGACCGGCGTTGTTGCCGCCCGAGTAGCGCACGACGGCATCGAAGTCGCCGGCGACCAGGTCGCAAATCTTACCCTTGCCCTCATCGCCCCACTGGGCACCGACCAAAACGGTTGACGGCATGTTTACTCCTTACATTCATGGACTGTCTACGCGCCACGCCGGCACGCAGAAGCACAAAACATTCCCAGTATACCCGTGCAACGGGTGCCTGTCCTACTCCTCGGCATGTGCCCCATCAAGCTCATAGAACTTGGTGGATGCCGGCAGGAACATCAGGTCGACGTCGCCGATCGGGCCCGAACGGTTCTTGGCCACGACGATACGCGTAACGCCCTCGTCGGGCCGATCGTCGCGTGAGGCTTCGGCCTCGTCGGCGGAGCGGTCCAAGAACATAACGATATCGGCGTCCTGCTCGATAGAGCCCGATTCACGAAGGTCGGAAAGCTGCGGGCGCTTGCCGGTACGGGATTCGACCTGACGCGAGAGCTGCGACAGCGCGATGAGCGGGATCTTGAGCTCCTTGGCCATGATCTTCAGACCACGCGACATCTCCGAAACCTCGACGGTACGGCTCTCGGAGCGGCGTCCCGGCGGAGGACTCACCAGCTGCAGGTAGTCCAGGATGATGATTGCCTTCTCCTTGTTATGGAGCATACGGCGGCTCTTGGCGCGAATCTCGGTCACTGTGGTGCCGGGCGTATCGTCAATCAGAATATCCAGCTTGGACAAGGTCTGCGTGGCCTCGTTGATATTGGCCCACTGCTCGGGGCTAATGCGACCCATGCGGAAGTCACTGATTGAGATCATGGCATAGGCGCAAATCAGACGCTGGGCAATTTCCTTACCCGACATCTCCAGCGAGAAGAAGCCGACGGTATAACCAGCAGCGGCAGCGTTAAGTGCCAGGTTCAGGGCGAACGACGTCTTACCCACAGCAGGGCGGGCGCCGATGATGATGAGCTGACCCTCGCGAAAACCCATGAGCATGCGGTCGAGTGACGGGAAGCCGGTGGGCACGCCCGCCGCCTGACCACCGGCCTGGCACACTTCCTCGGCCTCGTTATAGGCCTCGACCATAAACTCGGTCAGTGTCTTGTAGCTCGACTTGACCTCGCGTGCCGTAACCTTGAGCAGTTTGCTCTCGGCCAGCTCCACGACCTCTTTGGTGTCGGTGGGGGCGTTATAGGCCAGCGCGTTAATCTCGTTGGTGGCGCCGATCAGCTCGCGCAGCATCGAGTCGCGACGGACGATGGCGGCATGGTGCTGCCAGTTCACGAGCGACAGGGTCTGACCCATCAACTCCAAAATATACGCTTCGCCACCCACGGCATCGAGCTTGTTGATGCTTCGCAGGTAATCAATCAGCGAGATGGAGTCGATGGGAATGCGGCTGTTGTACATATCGACCATCGCGGTATAGATGGTCTTATGAATGGGCCGGTAGAAGTCATCGGGCTGCAGCTCGACCTGGGCCTCTTCGACCACCTCGGGCGATAGCAGCATAGCGGCCAGTACATTGGCCTCTGCATCTTGGTTTTGGGGAAGACCCAACTTTGAGCCGCGGTCCTCAACCGTCAGCCCGGTCTCCCTATCGTCATATGCCATGAGCATCCTCATTCATATCGCTTGCGAGCATCCATAGTATCAGCCACGGTCCCAAAACGCGCCGCGCGCCGCCAATCATCACCGAACCAAACGGATGAACGGTCCTGCATATAGGACGTCGACGCAACGTTCACCATGACACCCACTCAGCGCAAAAAACAAAAGGGCGCCCCGGTTTCCCAGAGCGCCCTTCTTAGAACAAGATTGTTGCGTTGCAGCAAATACTACTCGGCAGCAGCCTCAGTCTCGACCTCGGCGGTCTCGGCCTCGGCGACCTCAGCGGCCTCCTCGACCTCAGCCTCGGCAGCGAGCTCCTCGGCGGTAACGCCGACGAGAACGACAACCTCGGCCTTGATCTCGCGGTACAGCGAGATGGCAACGGTGTGGGCACCGGCAACCTTGATGGGCTTACCGAGCTCGACGCGCTTGCGGTCGATGTCCATACCGAGCTGAGCCTTGATGGCATCAGCGATCATAGCGGCGGTAACGGAGCCAAAGAGGATGCCCTCGTCGCCGACCTTGACGTCAACGGTGACCGTCTTGCCCTCGAAGGCAGCCTTGGTCTCGTTGGCGGTAGCCAGACGGACGGCCTCGCGCTTGGCGATGTTGTTGCGACGCTCGTCAAGCTGCTTGAGGTTGCCCTTGGTGGCGGCAACAGCGAGCTTCTTGGGGAACAGGAAGTTCTCAGCGTAACCCTGAGCGACCTCTACGACGTCACCCTCGCCGCCCTTGCCCTTGATCTCATCGAGAAGAATAACCTTCATGATGCGTCTCCCTTCTTAGCCGCGGTCGCGGTTGCCACGAGAGGAAACCACGGGGACGGTGTACGGCAGGAGAGCCATCTCGCGGGCGCGCTTGATGGCGTTGGCGATGTCATGCTGATGCTGCGTGCAAGCGCCAGTGACGCGACGGGGCTTGATCTTGCCACGGTCGGTCATGTACTTACGGAGAAGCTGAGTGTCCTTATAGTCGATGAACTCAGTGTTCTCCTTGCAGAACTGGCAGTACTTACGACGCGGCTGACGTGCAGAAAAATCATTAGCCATGTCAAAATACCTTTCATTTGGCAACTTCGGCGAACCGAAGCCGCCTCTCACTCAAAAATAGGTGAACAACCCTTAGAACGGGATGTCCTCATCGTAGACGTCGACCGCGGGCGGCGTAGCCACCGGCGCGGCAGGACGTGCTGCAGGCGCGGGAGCTGCGGGGGCGTAACCGCCCTGGTCGTAGCCACCCTGGCCACCACGGGAGCTCATAAACTCGATCTCATCGACGATGACCTCAAGTTTGCTCCGGCGCTGGCCGTCGCGCTCCCAAGAGCTGTAGCGCAGCTTGCCCTCGATCGCGACCTTGTTTCCCTTTGCCAGGAAACGGCTCACGGCCTCGGCGCGGGTGCCGAACATGGTGCAGTCGACAAAGTTGGGATAGTCCTCCCACTCGCCAGTCTGCGCGTTGCGGCGACGATCGTTCACGGCGACGCCAAAGGACAGAACCTGGGTTCCGCCGGCTGTGGCGCGCAGCTCGGGATCGCGGGTGAGGTTACCGGTGATGTTCACTCGATTGATGCTCATAACTCACTACTTCCTCTTGGGGCACAAGCCCAGTCCAAAACGACAGTCTTACTCCTGGTCGTCGCGACGGACGATCATGTGGCGGACCACAGCGTCGGTGATGCGCAGGACGCGATCAAGCTCGGCGATCTGGGTAGGATCTGCGTGGAAGTTGATGAGGGTGTAGTCACCATCGGTGAGGTCGTTGATCTCGTAGGCGAGCTTGCGCTTGCCCCACTCGTCAACGGAGTCGACCTTGCCAGCGCCCTCAGCGATCGTGGTATCGATACGCTTCATAACAGCGAGACGAGTCTCGGGGTCGAGCGACGGGTCAACAAAGAACAGCAGTTCATAAGCCTTCATATTGTCACCTCCTCTGGGCAAATGTGGCTTCAGGTCGTGAAGGTGCGCCTGAAGCAGGAAAAGACTTGGTAATAATATCTTTCAACCTCCTAGGTTGCAAGAATATGCAGCTACAACCTCATGACCTCCACATATGCCCATACTCGCACGACGTTTCATGCGCATTCCAACCAAATGCTGACCAAAAGCTTGACGGATCTGTGGACAAGATACGGTGCCGTGAGGACAAGCTGAGCCAAGTCGCAGGTCAACGGGCGCATGGTCGTGGTCACAAAATGCATACCAGTGGCCCACAGCACCACCCAAAGATTTTTAAATTCATTGCCAAATCGCTTATAAATACCCCTTTTGAACAATTGAGTTGATCAACTACGCTGGTCGGAAGCCGTTTTTTGGCATCTCAAACCCCGCTGCAACGCCAAACGCGGCCAAGCGTTTTAAAAAATGCCAACTTTTCTGTTTGCACTTTGCGATTCCTCGTGTATACTGACTTTCGCATTTAACGGAGAGTTGTCCGAGTGGCCGAAGGAGCACGATTGGAAATCGTGTAGGCGTCAAAAGCGTCTCCAGGGTTCAAATCCCTGACTCTCCGCCAGTTAATTCCAAAGCAGGCCTTCGAGCCTGCTTTGTTTTTACCCCACGCGGAGGGGTGGCAGAGTGGTTGAATGCGGCGGTCTCGAAAACCGTTTGGCCTGTATAAGGTCACGAGGGTTCGAATCCCTCCTCCTCCGCCATTTTGGTTGAGAAAGCTCCCGAGAATGGGAGCTTTTTTGTTTTGAGTCCCCAACAAGCAAACACGGCGGAGGAGGAGGGATTCGAACCCGCCAGGGCCCGGAGCGTAAAGAAAACGCGCCCGTGGCGCGTTTTTAGCGCAGCGCGGTCGGCGCAAGCCGACCGGATAAATTTTGAGCGGAGCTCAAAATTTGGACATCCCTCCTATTCGACCACTGGAGTGGGAAGGATAAACTGGACTTTCTTTTAAGGATCCTCATGGAGTGGGAAGGATAAACTGGACTTTCTTTTAAGGATCCTCAAGCGTATTGCCG
>CAJMRO010000039.1:0-15298 GCA_905215825.1 uncultured bacterium | reverse complement strand
TCGCCGAAAGGCCCAGGTCCTTAAGCAGGCCGGCGAGGTAGATCTGGCCCTCGTCGTTAACAGTCAGATCAACGTGCTTCTCGGGGAAGTCGGCAAGCTGGCCCTCCTTGAACACGCGGTCGAACTCGGCCTGAGCCTCGTCGCCGGCGCCGGCGCCGTGGTAGGTGTCGCACAGGTCGCGGCCCAGCGCGCGCTTGAGCTCATAGGGGTCGGCGGAACCGTCGGCCAGGGCGGCGTCGATCTTGTCGACCTCGGCCGGGGTGAGCGAGCTGGCCAGACGATAGTACTTGCCGATCATCTCGTCGGGGATGGACATGGTCTTGCCGAACATATCCTTGGGAGCATCGGTCAGGCCGATGTAGTTGCCGTAGGACTTGGACATCTTGCGCACGCCATCGGTGCCCTCGAGCAGCGGCATGGTAAGCGCGATCTGCGGCTCCATGCCCATCTTCTCCATGAGCTCGCGACCAGCGAGCAGGTTGAAGAGCTGGTCGGTGCCGCCCATCTCCACGTCGGCCTTGATCTGAACGGAGTCGAAGGCCTGCATCACGGGGTACAGGAACTCGTGCAGGGCAATCGGCGTCTGGGACTGGTAGCGCTTGGTAAAGTCGTCGCGCTCAAGAATGCGGGCGACGGTGAACTTGGAGCACACCTGCAGCAGGCCGGCCAGATCCATCGAAAGGATCCAATCGCCGTTGTGCACGATGGTGGTCTTCTCGGGGTCCAGGATCTTCATGGCCTGGCTCACGTAGGTCTCGGCGTTGGCCTCGATCTGCTCCTGCGAAAGCTGCGGACGCGTGGAGTTCTTGCCCGAGGGATCGCCGATCAGCGCGGTGCCGTTGCCGATGATGAGGGTAACGTTGTGGCCCAGGTCCTGGAACTGGCGCATCTTGCGCAGCGGCACGGCATGGCCCAGGTGCAGGTCGGGGCTGGTGGGGTCGACGCCGAGCTTGATGTTGAGGGGCTCGCCCTTCTCAAGCTTCTTGCGAAGGTCGGCCTCGGGAACGATCTGCGCGGCGCCCGAGGTGATGATACGCATTTGCTCGTCAACAGACAGCATTGGGTATCCTCCTTTTGCTATAGCACCCTCACCGGATACGGCGGTGCTGGAAGTCCATAAACTCTCATATGATAACAAACTGACGCGACGCGGCACCTACGACAGGAAAATCCTCGTCCTGCCGCACGCGTCAACGGCGACCGGCAGACGTGTACCGTCACGCTCGACCAGATAGCGTACCTGCCGACGGCGCAAGCAGTCGCGGCAACGGACCTGTCCCGTCGCATCGGTAGCGCAGACGCCCTCGGCGGTCAGCAGGCAGTGCTCGCACACCATAAGCTCGGGACGGTCGGCGTCGACCGGACCCCAGACGCCGGGTTCAGCAGCCAGTTCGGCAATACGCTCCGCATCATTGCCGAGCAACTCGGCCGGCAAGTACACCCGCCCCGCACCGAGTCCGCGCAGCCAGGTAAGCGTGGCCCGATTCGCGCAGAACACCGGCGCCGCCACGTCAAACGTCACGCCCAGCTCGCGAGCGATCACCACCTGTCCCAGGTTGCGGCAGACAACGCGCCCGGCACGCTGCATCAGTGAGCGGGTCCAGTCAGCGTCACCCGTGCGGCACACCTCGTCAAGCACCACAACAGCGTCGGACAAATCGAGTTCTCCGCGCGGGTCGGCATCCATCAGCTGCCAAGCAAAAACCATGCGAGCGGGAACCGCGCACTCCACCAACTCCGTCGACGCACCGTCATCCACCGTAACGCCCTCAAAGGGCAGCACCTCAACGGCACGCGCAACGGGCGCAATCGCATCCGCCTCGGCCCGCATGCGCTCCAACACCGCCGCCGTCTGATCCAACACGCCGGCGCTGCGAATCAGGTACACCTCGCAGCCCGTGTCAACCTTACGCTTGCAATGCACGACGACGCGCTCCCCCGCCGCGGCATCCACCGGACAGGGCACCTGCGGCCAGCGCTTGGGCACATCGGGACGCGCGTCGGCACCCGGATAGAACCGAATCTCGAGCGTGTCACCCGCCGCCACGGCGGCATCGAGCTCAACGGTCACCTCTTCGTGGCCCACAGCGACCAAGCGCCCCACGCGCACGCCCTGGTTAATTGCGCGCTCAAAGCTCATCAGTTCGGCACCCGAACGCCCTCGCAGGTACGCATCGGTAAACCCACGGTTAAACGACCTTCCCAGCTCGCGTTCAAGCTCTTCCACGGCACCGGGGTCCCACGCGCCGTCGCACAGCATATCGAGCGCCCGGCGCCACACCCGCACCACGTTGAATACGTAATCAGGGCTCTTCATGCGCCCCTCGATCTTGAGCGACGCCACGCCGGCATCTACAAGCTCGGGCAGATGTGCAATACCCAGATAGTCGCGCGGGCACAGCAGGCGATCTCCCTCGACGGCGACAACGCTCTGCCCCGCCTCATCCACCAGGTCGTACGCCAAACGGCACGGCTGCGTGCAGTCGCCGCGCATCGCCGAGCGCCCACGCCGCAGGGCCGAGAACTCGCACGCCCCCGAATAGCCGATGCAAATCGCACCGTGGCAGAATACCTCGATGGGCACGCCCGTGGCACATAGCGCCGCAATCTCGTCGACCGTCAGCTCGCGTGCCGTCGTCACGCGCTCGACCCCAAGCTCATCGGCGGCAAGCCGCACGGCGCTCTCGCTATGAGCGCCCGCCTGCGTGGACAGGTGAATCTCGACCCCGGGAATCGCCGCGCGCAGCGCGCAGGCCAACCCGGCATCGGCGACAATCAGAGCATCGGCGCCCAACTCCAGTGCATGAGCTCCCAACGCCACCGCGTCGGACAACTCATCGTCAAACACGAACACGTTGAGCGTTACGTACACACGCACGCCATGGGCATGCGCCACGGCGCAGCCGCGCGCAAACTCGTCATCCGTAAAGCCATGGGCGCTCACACGGGCGTTAAAGCCGCCCAACCCCGCATAGATGGCATCGGCACCCGCGGCGATGGCCGCAAGCATCTGGTCGAGTCCGCCCGCCGGCGCCAGCAGCTCGGGCAGCGCCGCACCGGCAGCATCCAATCCAGTCTCGTATTGTCCGCTCGGCCCCATCGTCCGAATCGCCATCGACAAACTCCTTACCAAGGTATGCATTCACTCTGAAAAATGCCGTCTTCCAGCATACACGAGGCCTCGCGCGCCCCGTTTGGTTTATCGTGTAATAACTTATGTCCATCCTGCCCCGACGGCACATCCACCGTCCGGCACGACATACCTGGAGGTCAATATATGGGTCCTCGCCAACGACAGGGACGTAGCCGTTCAAAGACGCATGCTCTGCCCATAATCCTGCTCTCGTTTTTGGGCTTTTTGCTTATCGCGGGCGTGGCGTTTGGCATCGGCATGGTCGGCAACGTCAACCGCTGGCTGTCCGATCTGCCCGACTACACCGACGCCAACGCGTATCTGGTGAGCGAGCCCACCGAGATCGTCGACTGCAACGGCAACAAGATCGCGAGCTTCTACACGCAAAACCGCAAGTCCATCACCAAGGACGAGGTCTCCCCCTACGTGCTGCAGGGCACCGTTGACGTCGAGGACGAGCGCTTCTACGAGCACGGCGGTATCGACCTGTGGGGTATCGCGCGTGCTGCGGTGGCAACCCTCGGCGGCGGGCACGAAGGCGCCTCGACTATCACCCAGCAGCTGGTGCGCAACACCATCCTGCAGGAGGAGCAGTTCGACTCGACCATCGAGCGTAAGGTGCGCGAGGCCTACATCGCCGTCAAGATGGAGGACATGTACTCCAAAGACGAGATCCTCATGATGTACCTCAACACCATCTACTACGGTCACGGCGCCTACGGTATTGAGGCCGCCGCCGAGACCTACCTGTCCAAGAGTGCCGCCGACCTCACCTTGAGCGAGGCCGCGCTGCTCATCGGCCTTCCCAACTCGCCCTCGCAGTACGACCCCACGGTCAATCCCGATCTGGCGCTGTCCCGTCGCAACAAGGTCCTCGACAACATGTTGCGTCTGGGTCACATCACGCAGGAGGAGCACGATGCCGCACAGGCCGAGCCCATCACCCTCAATGTGACCGAAATCTCGGGCAGCGGCGTCGACGTATACTCGCAGCCCTACTTTGTCGCCTATGTTAAGCAGCTGCTGGAGCAGGAGTTCTCGACCGACGTGCTATTTAAGGGCGGCCTGACCGTCAAGACCACCATCGACCCCACGATGCAGCAGGTGGCAGAGAATGCCGTCCGAGAGCAGCTCGACACGCTCTCGCTCGACGGCCTGGACATGGGCATGGTCGTCGTCGACCCCAAGACCGGCTACATCAAGTGCATGGTGGGCGGCTACGACTACAACGCCGACGAGAACCACGTAAACCATGCCACGGCCAAGCGTCCCGTCGGCTCCACCTTTAAGGCCTTTACGCTGGCAACTGCCATCCAAAACGGCATGAACCCCAACGTCACCCTCAACTGCAACTCGCCGCTCAAGGCCAAGGGCACCACGACCGAGGTCCAAAACTACGCCAACCATAGCTATGGCAACATCACGCTTAAGCAGGCGACGGCATACTCCTCCAACACCGGCTACATCCAGGTGGCGGAAGCCGTCGGCAACAGCAAGATCATCTCGCTCGTCAAAAAGCTCGGCATCGATCCCGCCAAGGACAACATCGAGGACGTTCCCGTCATGACCCTCGGCACCGGCTCGATCTCGCCGCTCGAGATGGCCGCCGCCTACGCGACGTTTGCCAACGGCGGCTACTATCGCCAGCCGATCGCCATCACCGAGATTGACTCTCGTACCGGTTCGGTGCTGTACCAGCATACCGACAATCCCTCACAGGTGCTTACCGAGGGCGAGGCCGCCGCGGTCACCGATGTTCTGTCCGGCGTCATGCAGGGCGGCGGTACGGGTGCTGCCGGTGCCCTGAGCGTCAACCAGCCCTATGCCGGCAAGACAGGCACCACCGACAACACCACCAACCTGTGGTTCTGCGGCTATACCCCGCAGCTGGCGTGCGCCCTGTGGACCGGCTATTCCGCGGGCGAGATCCCCATCCAAAAATACGGCACGGACCTGCTGGGCGACAGCACCAACCTGCCTGTCTTTAAGCGGTTTATGAACACCGTTCTGACCGGTACCGAGCGCGAGGAGTTTGCGACCGGAACGGCTCCCACCTACAAGAACAACAGCGTCTGGAAGTTCTACGGCACCAACAACACCAAGAAGACGGAGAACGACGACAAGGACAAGGACGAGAACGAAGACGAAGAGGAAACCACCACAACGACCACCACGACGACCACGACCACCGAGACCACGGGCGGCGACACCACCGGCGGCACCGGTACGACCGGTGGCTCGACGGGCGGCTCCACTGGTGGGTCGACCGGCGGCGATGGCGGCACGCCTACGCCCACGCCCACTCCCGACCCCTCGCCCACGCCTGACGATACGGTCGGCTAGAAATCATCCGGCCATAAGCAACAAGGCCCCCGAACAGCTTATTCAACTGCTCGGGGGCCTTTTAGTTTAAAGCGACCTGGCAGGCGGGCTTTTTACCGGGAAAACAAAAAGGGGGTACCGACCATCGTCGATACCCCCTTACAGGCAACTATGTCAGTGCGCGCAGGGCCGAGCGCACGACCCGCACGCCTACTTGCGAGAATTGCTCAGCTTATTGATCAGCGCCTCGAGACGCTCGCCGTCCTCGGCCGTCTGGGCAATAACCAAAATCGTATCGTTGCCGGCAAGCGAGCCAAGCACATCGGGCAGCTCTGCCGCATCAACAGCGGCGGCGATGCCGGAAGCCGTGCCAGGCTGAGCCTTAATCATAACCAGATTATCGGTACGCAGAACGCCCGTTACGAGCTCGGAAACCATACGCTGCAGGTGCAGGTCCTCTGCCAGAACATAGATACCCTCGGGGAGCTTACGCAGCCCCATATCGGCAATATCGCGAGAGACAGTCGCCTGCGTGCAATCAAAGCCCATAGCTCGGAGCTCATCGACCAGCACGCGCTGCGTGCGGACGTCCTTATTGCGCACAATATCTCTAATGGCATCCTGGCGCCCATTGCGTTTTTTAGCCATACAAACCCTCTCTCCAAAAGATGGCGGAGACAATCAATCAGTGATTGAATAGTTTAACGCTATTTGAAGGCTTTTGTGTATAAGAACGCATTTCGAAACAATTCTATGCAAATTTGTTTCGAAATGAGCCGTTTAGGCGGTTTTTGCGCCCGTCCGGTTAAGAAAAGCTGCCAGATGCGTACACATCACGCAGCGCGCGGGCTTGGCGCTGGCGATCGGCCCAAACAACAGACCGAGTCCCCGATGGTTGTCCTTGAGCGCGGCGACCATCTGACGGGTTCGAGGCGCCTCGAGCATATCACGCATGCGGGCGGAACGCTCGATTGACGACACTCCATGCGGGCTCAGACACAAATTCTCGATGCAGGCGACCAGTCCGGCAAAGTAGAACTTTTGGCTTGCCAGCTTGAGCCGACCACCGCTATCTGCTTCCGAGAGTGAGTCCGCAAGCTCGTCGAGCGCTCGAGTGTCATCGGATATCTTGGCATACATGGTGGGATCAAAGGCATCTGTAAGCTTAGGTGCCACCGCGTGGAAACAAGCGTCGCCGCAGCCGGAAACGAATCGTGCCTGCGAGAGCGCATAAGCCATAAACTCAACCGTACGGTACGCCTTGCCACGCGACAGGCATGCTTCAAACAGCGGACGGCTATACATCACGCCAGAGGTCTGAGCGACTAGGCCGCCCAAAATCAACTGGGGCAGCCCAGTCACCATAGAAGGCTCGTCTTCTATGGCAATAGAGGCAGCATCCAAGACGCGCGAATGACGCTCGCGATGCGCATCGTATCGATCGAGCGACACCGAGGGGAGCACAACGTCTGCCGCAGTATCGCACGCGATATCGACCATCTTGGAAAGGGCCTGCGGAGCAAACCACTCATCGGCGTTCATGGCGATGATTTGAGAGCCGCGCGAGGCATCAAAACCGGCACGAATACAAGCGCCGCGCTTCGCGTCCTCGACGTCAATCAAATCAATATGGATGTCCCTGTCGGCAGCAACTTGAAGCGAATGGCGCACACCGGGCGCAGCATCGCGGCAGACAACGACAATCTGCAAATCGTAGAGGTCTTGGTTCTGGATACTCTCGAGCGCACGCATCGCATAGCTGGGCGAACCTTCTACCACAAGGATCACCGAAAGTCGCGGATGCGAGCCACGTCGAACCAAGTTATCCATCCTCTCGACAGCAATGAATCAAACTGTCGTTCATGGTACACCCCGGCAATAAAAGCAATGAGACACCGGTTGCACTGCACGCCAAGAACAGATGTTGCACACGCGCAGCCCACAGATGACAGGTGCCGACGAACGGCGCGTCGAGCCCTCCCCTAGTCGAGCACGACAAGCTCGGCGGGATCGTAATCCACGCCCATAAACGTAAGGCCGCAGGCAGGAGCCGTGGGGCCCGCAGCGGTACGATCGCAAGCATCGATGACCTCGCGCATCCACTCGGGTTCACGGCGATGCATGCCAATCTCGACAAGCGTGCCAACGATCGTACGGACCATCGAATGCAGAAACGCATTGCCCTCGATGGTAAACGTCAGGATGTCCTCGCCAAACGCAACCTCATGGCCAAACTCGGCGCGCATTACGCAGCGGTGCGTAGGTTTGCCCACGGCAGAAGCAACCTTGCAAAAGCTTTTAAAGTCCTGCTCGCCCAAAAGCGCAGGGCAGGCGGCCGCCATCGCATCGACGTCGAGGGGACAGCGATGCCACCACACGGCACCGCGGGACAACACGGGGCGCGCATCGCGATCGGCAATACGGTATGTATACGTACGGGAACGCGCGTCAAAACGTGCAGAAAAGCCTTTACGGGCCCTGTAGACCTCATTTATGGCGATATCTTTGGGCAGCAGGGCATCCATAGCCCGAAGCCACCTACGGCGCGTACACGCGAGCTCAGCGTCCGTTACGGGAACGCTGATGTACTGAGCCACAGCATGCACGCCGGCATCGGTACGCCCCGCGCACGTCAAATCGATCGGGCGGCGAAGCAGCGTCTCGATGGCTCGACGCAGCTCGCCCGCAACCGTCGTCTGTCCCGGCTGCTCGGCAAATCCGCTATACGACGAGCCATCATAGGCCACACGAAATACGAGCGTGGCGTCAAGCTCGGAAATCGAATTGAAATCAGACGGGGCAGTCATGGGCGCTCCCAACAAACAAGTAACGGTATCGCGACAAAAAAAGAGGGGTACGCGAACGTACCCCTCGAATATAGCCTATGCAGACGGAATGTCTACTCAGCGGTCTCCTCAGCAGGAGCCTCCTCGACAGCCTCGACCTTCTTGGGAGCAGCGGCCTTCTTGGGGGCCGGAGCAGCCTTCTTGGCCTTAGGCGTGCAAGGCTCGGTGACGAGCTCCATGATAACGATGGGAGCGTTGTCGCCCTTGCGGTTGCCGAGCTTCATGATGCGGGTGTAACCGCCATTGCGGTCCTGCCACATGCCCTGAGCAGCCTTGTCGAAGATCTCGGCAACGAGCTGCTTATCGCCGAGCTTGGCGATAGCCAGACGACGAGAGTGCAGGTCGCCCTTCTTGGCCCAGGTGATGATCGGATCGACGACCGAACGCAGCGCCTTAGCGCGGGTCTCGGTGGTCTTGATGCGGTCGTTCTCGAAGAGGGCCTTAGCAAGGCTCTTCTTCATGGCCTTGGTGTGGCTCGCATCGGTGCCGAGCTTCAGGCCCTTCTTAACGTTGTGACGCATGGTCTAGTTTCTCCTCAAATATGCGAAGCATTAAGCCTTCAGGCTCAGGCCCATGGACTCAAGCTTGTCCTTCACTTCCTCGATCGACTTAACACCGAAGTTACGGATGTTGAGCAGATCGTTCTCCGAGAACTCAACGAGCTGACGGACCGAGTGAATGCTGGCGCGCTTAAGGCAGTTGTAGGAACGGACGGAAAGGTCCAGATCCTCGATCTGCTTGTCCAGCTCGGCGTTGTCGTTGGTGACCTCGGGAGCGAAGATCGAAGCCTCCTCCTCGACCTCGGGGGTCTCGGCAAGGTTCATAAAGGCGGCCATATGCTGGTTGATGATATTGGCAGCCTGGACCACGGCGTCGCGCGGGGCGATGGAGCCGTTGGTCTCGATCTCGAGGACAAGGCGGTCGTAGTCGGTGTGCTGACCGACACGGCAAGCCTCAACGAGCTTGGCGCAACGGGAAACCGGCGAGTACAGCGAGTCGACGTGGATCACACCGATGGGATCGTTGTCGCGCTTGTTGGCCTCGCCAGAAACATAGCCGCGGCCATAGCCGATGCGCATGCTCATGGTGAGATGGCCACCCTCGGTGAGCGTAGCGATGTGCTGCTCGGGGTTGACCAGCTCAAACTCGGACGGAATAAAGAAGTCCGCACCGGTGACCTCGCAGGGGCCGTCAACCGAGATGGTGGCGGTCGCCTCGTCGGTCGTGCCGAGAGCCCTGAAGACAAGACCCTTGACATTCAGGACGATGTCGGTGACATCCTCGACCATGTTAGGGATGGTCATGAACTCGTGCTGCGCACCATCGATCTGAATAGCCTCGACGGCGGCACCCTCGAGCGAGGACAGAAGAACGCGACGAAGGGAGTTACCCAGCGTATCGCCGTAGCCACGCTCGAGCGGCTCGACGGAGACACGAGCAGACGTCTCGTTGATCTCTTCGACCTGAACCTGAGGCCTAATGAATTCTGACATGTATTACCTCCAGCCTCAGCAGCCCGGATGGACTACTTAGAGTAGAGCTCGACGATGAGCTGCTCGTTGATATCACCGCTGATCTGCTCACGCGTCGGCAGAGCGAGCACGTTACCAGACAGCTTCTCGATATCGACCTCGAGCCAGCCAGGGACCTCAAAGCGCTCGGAGGAAATCAGGGCCTCCTTGATGGGGAGGAGGTCACGGAACTTCTCGCCGACAGCGACGACGTCGCCGGCCTTGACGCGGTAGGACGGGATGTCCACGCGCTTGCCGTTCACGGTGAAGTGACCGTGACGGACAGACTGACGAGCCTCTTTGCGGGTGCGGGCGAAGCCAAGACGGAAGACGACGTTGTCGAGGCGAGACTCAAGGATGATCATGAGGTTCTCACCGGTGACGCCGTTCATCTTGCGGGCCTTGTTGAAGTAGCCGTGGAACTGCTTCTCCAGAACGCCATAGATGAACTTGACCTTCTGCTTCTCGCGCAGCTGCATGCCGTACTCAGATTCCTTGCGACGGCGCTTGGGCTGACGGATAGATTCCTTCTTGCTGCTGTAACCGAGCTCAGCGGGATCGATCCCGAGCTGACGGCAGCGCTTAAGAACAGGAGTCCTGTCGATTGCCATATTGATACGATCCTTTCAGTTACACGCGGCGACGCTTCTTGGGGCGGCAGCCGTTGTGCGGAATGGGGGTCTTGTCCTGGATGCTCGAGACCTCGAGGCCAGCAGCCTGGAGGGAGCGGATGGCGGTCTCACGACCGGAGCCGGGGCCCTTGACGAAGACGGAAACCTTCTTCATACCGTGCTCCATGGCCTGCTTGGCAGCAGCCTCGGCAGCCATCTGGGCAGCGAACGGCGTGGACTTACGGGAGCCCTTGAAGCCCACCTGGCCAGCCGACTTCCAGGAAATGACGTTGCCCTGGGGATCGGTGATCGAAACGATCGTGTTGTTGAACGTAGAACGAATGTGAGCCTGGCCCACGGAAATGTTCTTACGGTCCGCGCGCTTCAGACGGGCAGCGCGAACGTTCTTCTTAGCAGTAGCCATCTATCTAGCGCTCCTTATTTCTTCTTCTTAGCACCGATCTGACGCTTCGGGCCCTTGCGGGTACGAGCGTTAGTGTGGGTGCGCTGGCCGCGGACCGGGAGGCCCTTGCGGTGACGAAGGCCACGGTTGCAGCCGATGTCCATAAGGCGCTTGACGTTCTGGTTGCGCTCACGGCGGAGGTCGCCCTCAACCATGATCTGGTTCTTATCGATATAATCGCGGATGGCGTTAACCTCATCCTCGGTGAGGTCCTTAACGCGCGTATCCACGTTAACGTTGCACTCGACGCAAATCTTCGTCGCAGTGGTGCGGCCGATGCCGTAAATGTAGGTCAGACCGATCTCAACGCGCTTCTCACGCGGGAGGTCGACACCATTAATACGGGCCAACGTAGTCTCCTCTCTTAACCCTGACGCTGCTTATGACGGGGGTTCTCGCAAATGACGAGGACCTTGCCATGGCGCCTAATGATTTTGCACTTATCGCACATCTTCTTGACCGAAGGACGTACCTTCATCGTTCTTCCTTTCGGTAGCGCTCAAACTACTTCCCTACTATCTACTCGCCCAGCCGCAGGCGTTTAAAACTATGGCTGGTCTTCACACACAATCCGACCGTAGGTTGAGCTAAGCCTGCAGCCGGAAATGGAGTGCGTGTATGCGTGCCGCTATTTATAGCGATAGGTGATGCGGCCGCGGGTCAGGTCGTACGGGGAAAGCTCCACGACAACCCTGTCACCGGGGAGAATACGGATGTAATTCATTCGGATCTTGCCAGAAATGTTGCACAGAACCGAATGACCGTTCTCGAGCTCAACCTTAAACATGGCATTGGGCAACGGTTCCTTTACCGTACCCTCGAGCTCAATTGCGTCTTCCTTCTTCACAAGCAATCATCTTTCTCTAGAAAACGACAGCGGTTGAGTATTTTACAACACGTATGCACGCATCGTAATAACTTCGTAATGGCTCCACAACTAAGTGGAACTTGTTACATTTCTCCGCCTTGGAGCGAACACCAAGCACCTTGCGCATCCGTGGTGAGAATCACCGGACCGTCATTGGTAATGGCGACAGTGTTCTCGTAGTGCGCGGCGGGCAGGTGGTCGTTGGTCGTAACAATCCAACCGTCGGAGCCCGTGCTCACATGGTTGGAACCCATCGTAACCATCGGCTCGATGGCAATGACCATGCCGGCCTGGAGGCGAACGCCCCTCCCCTTCTTTCCATAGTTAGGAACGTTGGGGTCCTCGTGCATCACGCGGCCAATGCCATGGCCCACATAATCACGAAGCACGCCGTAACCGTGAGACTCGGCGAGGGACTGAACGGCATAACCGACGTCCCCGATATGGTTACCGGGAACAGCCTGCTCAATGGCAGCCTTAAGGCAATCGCGCGTGACCTCGCACAAAGCCTTGGCTTCGGGCGTGGGGGTGCCGACGAAAAACGTCCAAGCGTTATCGCCGACCCAACCGTCGACAACGGCTCCCGTATCGATGGAGATGATATCGCCATCGCGCAGGATCATGTCGGGGTTGGGAATACCGTGGACCACGGCATCGTTGATCGATGCGCAAATGGTCCCCGGGAACCCACCGTAACCCTTAAAGGCAGGGGTGCCGCCATGCATGCGGATAATCTGCTCCGCGAGCTGATCGAGCTCAAAAGTCGAAACGCCGGGGCGCACCATGGCTCCAACGTGGCGGAGCGCCATCTTAGATAGCGCTCCTGCCTTCTTCATCTGCTCGATTTGCGTTGCAGACTTAATCTTGATCATAGACCGAGAGCCTCTTTGACATCCCCGTACACGGTCTCGCGAGCCTGGTCACCGTTGACCGACTTGAGCAGACCCTGGCCACGATAGTAGTCGACGAGCGGGCTCGTGGACTTCTCGTAGACGTCGAGACGGTTCTTGATGGTCTCGGGCTTGTCGTCGTCGCGCTGATACATCTCGCCTGCGCACTTGGGGCAGGTGGCATCGGCAGCGGTGCCGGTGTAACCGCAGGCGCGGCAGGTGCGACGCGAAGACAGACGATCGATAATGACCTCGGGGGCCACATCGACCAGAAGAGCACAGTCGATCTCGCGACCCATGGCGGAGAGCTCGGAATCGAGCGTCACGGCCTGGGCGGTGTTGCGCGGGAAGCCGTCGAGAATGAAGCCCTGCTGGGCGTCATCGGCGGCAAGGCGCTCCTTGACAAGATCGATCACGAGCTGGTCGGGAACGAGCTCGCCAGCGTCCATGTACTTCTTAGCCTGAATACCAAGCTCGGTGCCACCCTTGACGGCAGCACGCAGCAGGTCGCCCGTGGAAATGTGAGCGACGCCAAACTCGGCGACGAGCTCCTGTGCGACGGTGCCCTTACCGGCACCCGGAGCTCCGAGCAATACGAGGTTCATGAGCAATCCTCCTCTAGCCTATTTAAAGAATCCATCGTAATCATACATCTTGATCTGGCCTTCGAGCTTATCGACCGTGTCGAGCACGACGCCGACCATGATGAGGATGGACGTGCCGCCAAATGCCTGGATCAGATGGTTACCCGTGAAAGAGAAGATAATCGAAGGCACGATGGCGATGAGCGCCAAAAAGACAGCGCTGGGAAGCGTGATCTTGTTGAGCGCGTTCTTGATGTAGGCCGCGGTAGCCCTACCCGGACGCACGCCCGGAATAAAGCCGCCCTGCTTCTTAAGGTTGTCGGCCGTGTCATCGGGGTTGAACACCATGGAGGTGTAGAAGTACGCGAAGAACACGATGAGGACAACGTTAAGCACCCAGTTGAGCCAACCGGTCGAAAGCGCGGAGGCAACTGCCTGAATCCAGCCGATGCCGGGGAAGAACACGGCAATCTGAGCCGGGAAGTACAGCAGCGCCGAAGCGAAGATGATCGGCACGACACCCGCGGTGTTGACCTTGATGGGCAGGTAGGTGGTCTGGCCACCCATCATGCGACGGCCCACGACGCGTTTGGCGTAGGAAACCGGGATGCGGCGTTGGCCGCGCTCAAGGAAAACAATCAGCGGGATAACCAGCAGGATGATGGCGCAGATGATCACCATGGTGATGATGCCACCGGCATTGCCCTCGGTGCTGGAGAAGATAGCCTGCGGCAGACCGGCCATGATGTTCGCGAAGATGATCAGCGACATGCCATTGCCGATACCGCGCTGGGTGATGAGCTCACCAATCCACATGATCAGCATAGCGCCCGCGGTGAGCGTACCGACGATCATGAGGTCGAAGATGATCTCGGGAGCGCCGGCGCCATTAAAGCTGATGCCGAAGCTCTTAAAGAGGAAGAGGTAACCCACGGAGTTGAGGATTGCCAGAGCCAGAGTGAGGTAACGCGAATACTGCGTAATCTTGGTCTGACCGACCTCGCCCTCGCGGGCAAGCTCATGCAGGGAAGGCACGACGGCCTGGAGCATCTGGAGGATGATCGAGCTGGTGATGTAAGGCATGATGCCCAGCGAAAACACCGACACATAGCTCAACGCGCCGCCAGAGAAAAGATTCAGGAGGGCCATAGCACCTGCGGCGACCGAATTGTTATCGGTCGAGAAAAGGCCCAGCATCCCCTGGAAGGGAATGCCGGGCACAGGAACGTGCGCACCAATGCGGTACACGACGAGCATAGCTATGGTAAAAAGAATCTTTTCGCGCAATTCTTTGATGCGGAAAGCATTCTTAAGACCATTTAGCACGGCAGCTCGACCTTTCCGCCGGCGGCCTCGATCTTGGCCTGCGCAGAAGCACTGACCTTGTCGACCTTGACCGTGAACTTCTTGGTGAGCTCACCATTGCCGAGCACCTTGACGGGCTCGAACTCGCTCTTGGTGATGCGAGCGGCCTTAAGAGCGGCACCGTCGATCACAGCGCCGTCCTCGAACTTGCGCTCGAGACGCTCAACGTTAACAGCGGTGTACTCGATACGACGGGGGTTGCGGAAGCCCGGAAGCTTGGGCAGGCGCATAGCCAGCGGAGTCTGGCCACCCTCGAAGCCGGCACCCTTGGTGCCACCAGAGCGAGAGCCCTGGCCCTTCTGACCGCGGCCAGAAGTGGTGCCGTGACCCGAAGAATTGCCACGGCCGACGCGCTTGCGGTTCTTGGTGGAACCGGGCGCGGGAGTAAGATCGTGAAGCTGCATTTGCTACTCCTCTACAATCTCGACAAGGTGCTTGACCTTGAAGATCATGCCGCGGACGCTCTCGTTGTCGGCGATCTCGCGGACCTCGCGGATACGATGGAGGCCGAGGGCGCGCACGGTCCTCTTCTGGTCCTCCTTGCAGCCGTTGATGCTGCGGACCTGCTGGATCTTGATGGTCTTAGCCATGCCTACTTCTCCTTCCCGACGAACATCTCGGAGACGGTGAGACCGCGGCGGGCGGCGACGTCCTCGGGGCTGGAGAGCTCCTTGAGGCCCTCGGCAGCAGCCTTGATGATGTTCA
>CAJMRO010000038.1:0-15330 GCA_905215825.1 uncultured bacterium | reverse complement strand
AGGCGGCTCAAGCCGGCCGCAAGCCCGCCGCCCGCCTGCGCGGCGCCACCTCGGGCTGCATGTTTGTGGGAATTAGCTAACCGAAAGGCTTACACGTGAACGAAGAACCTCAAGTCCTCTACTGCGACGCCTGGCTCATGGCCATCGACAAGCCCGCTGGCATGATCGTCCACGGTGACGGCACCGGCGAGCGCACACTTACCGACTACGCTAGCGACCTTTTGTTGGCGATGGGCGACGGCTTTGCCGCGACTGACATGCAGCCGCTCAACCGCCTGGACCGCAACACCACCGGCGTGGTGTTGTTCTCGCTCGACAAGCAGACGCAACCCGCTTTTGACCAGATGATCATCGACCACGCATTCGAAAAGCACTACCTGGCGCTCGCCGAGGGCAAAATCGACTGGAACGAAAAGCTCATCGACAAGCCCATCGCCCGCGACCGCCACGATAGCCGCAAGATGCGCGTTGGCGCCAGCGGCAAGCCGTCTCAGACGCGCGTCAAGGTACTCAAGCGTCTTAAGAGCCGCCGTGGCCTGCCCACGCGCTCGTATATTGATGTCGAGCTGCTCACCGGCCGCAAGCATCAGATTCGCGTGCACCTGGCCAGCGAGCGTCATCCCCTGGTTGGCGACGACCTGTACGGAACGCCGCGCCCCTGCGGCCTGATGCTCCACGCCCACAGCGTGTCCTTCACGCATCCCGTAACCGGCGAGCACATCCACATCGAAGCCCCCTGCCCCTGGGAGCCCTAAAACCTGCCAAAAAGGGACAGGCACCTTTGTGGTGGCTTTGTCGCAATGGCTCAGCCGCGGTCCCAAAACGTCTCGATCTGTAACAGTTAGAGCTCATTTTCCGGCCTATCTGTTACAGATCGAGACATTCGAATCCCCCTTAAGGGAAAATCTCAATCTGTAACAGTAACTCGGCAAAATCAAGCTCAGATGTTACAGATTGAGACAAAGGGACGGCGCGGTTCGGAAGTATCTCAATCTGTAACACCTGGCCCACTTTTAACGGTCTAGTTGTTACAGACTTAGACAAACCGGTAGACAACAAAAGCTGCAACGCCCGTGATGGACGTTGCCGCTTTTCTATTGAGAAAACTAAATGGTTTTGGCCTTAGCCCGTCCCCTGCTGTTAGACCGTGATGACGTTGTCCATTGCCCGGTACTTGGCAGGGACATCGCCTGCGGTAATAATCGTTGCGTCACGGAAGTCCGCGAACTTGACGGGCGCCACCATGCCAAATTTACTGGCGTCCGAGATTACGAAGCGCTTGGCCGTATGGCGCATCGAGATACGCTTTACTTGTGCCTCCTCGATATCGGGCGTCGTAAAGCCCTGCTCGGCGGCAATGCCGTTAGAACCCCAAAAGCCGCAGTTAAAGTTGTAGCGGTCTAGGGTTGCCAGAGCATCGGGGCCAACGAGCGCCTCGGTCTCGGGTTTAAGCTCGCCGCCCAGCACCACGGTGCGCATGCCGCGCACAGCGAGATGCTGAGCATGGAGCACGGAATCAGTCACATAGGTGACCGATTCGAGATGCGGAAGATGCTCGATGAGTCTGAGCGTTGTCGAACCCGAATCGATGTACACAAAGCTCTCGGGCTCCACGAGCGCCGCGGCGCGGGCGCAGATACGCTCCTTGTCGTCGTTATGGAGATCACTGCGCTCACTGATCGTTAGGTCGCGCGTCACGTGCGCGCGCTCAAGACTTGTCGCGCCACCGTGCACCTTGGCGATGCGGTGCGCTCGGTCGAGCGTCTGTAGGTCGCGTCGAATGGTAGAGGCCGTCACGCCCAGGGCATCGGCAAGCTCGGGCACCGTTACCGAGCCAGCCTGCTGCACCATCGACACGATCGTATTGAGCCTATCTTCCGCAAGCATCGCTTACTCCTCCTCGGGGTAGACGACTCCCCAATCGGCGCGGAGCTTGGTCATGAGCTCCATCACATCAGAAGCATAATCCAGAAGCTCACGCTTGGAATCGTCGCCGGCGACGGCCTGCTCGAGGTCAGCCATCTCGTAGCACAGGGCATAAGCCTCGGTGCCCGCGGCGACCTCCTCGCGATGACCGTCCGCGGTCCACACGATCGTCGCGTGATCGGCGCGCGGATACTCGTTGACCTCGACATAGCAATTGTCAAAGCTGATAACCGAGCGCTTTGGCTGCTTGGAGTGGAGCGTAAGGCTCACGACGCCCAGCTGCTGCTCGGCATTGCGGCAGACGATGCCGCCTGCAACGTCCACGCCGGTCTCGCAGGTGTTACCCAGAGACACGACCTCGACGGGCTGGCTCGCCATAAACAGGCGCATGACGGACAGGGCGTATACGCCAATATCGAGCATGGCACCGCCGGCGAGGTTGCGATTGTAGAAACGGTTGGTCAGGTCGCCGTACTCCTTGTAGCTACCAAAGTTGAGCTGAGCGAGGTTCATGCGGCCAAACTCGCCGGCATCCATGCGGCGGCGCAGCTCTTGATACAAGGGCATGTGGAGCACCGTGGTAGCGTCCATAAGGACCACGTTGTGTTCGGCGGCAATGGCGCGGGCCTCATCGAGCTCGGCGGAGTTGAGCGTGATGGCCTTCTCGCAGAGAACGTGCTTGCCGGCCGCCAGGGCGGCGCGCAGATAGGTGATATGGGTGTTGTGCGGGGTGGTGATGTAGACGGCGTCGATGTCAGGATCGGCGTAGAGATCCTCAACCGTGTCATAGACCTTCTCGACGCCGTACTGGTCGGCAAAAGTCTGAGCCTTGGTGAGCGTGCGGTTGGCAACGCCCGTAAGCTTGCGGCCGGCCAGGGCAAGGGACTGAGCCATCTGGTTGGCAATAACGCCGCAACCGATCACAGCCCAACGGAGCTCGGGAGCCGTAAAGATGTCGTTAGGGAACGGCTTGTCCTGGACCGAAGCAAATGCTGCTTTGGCGGCTGCCGCGGCGTCGAGTGGAGCCTGCTTGGAATCTGCCATTATGTGTCTCCTGTGTCATAGAACGTCTTGCATTTCTGACAGCTCTATATTCGCACAAACACGCGCGTCAGTGCGCGTTTTTGCGTATCTCACCGCTAAACGGTCATTATTGCCCCGTAAACGGCGCATATATACGCATAGGTGCGTAATTAAACGCAATCTAACGCGCATAAACGCGGACACAAGCAATTTATACAGCACGACCCGCTCATTTATGCTTACCCAGTTAGGGTACTCATTTAAGCCTGTCCCCAATGAGTAGGGATAGAAAAAAGGCCCGGGTGCCGTGGCATCCGGGCCTTTGCTAGCAACTTAACTGTTGCGGGCAGCTTAGAACTTGTGGCCGCACTTCTTGCAGACGCGCAGCTTGTTCTTGCCGTCCTTCTCGTGACCGACGCGGGTAACCTTACCGCACTCGGGGCAAACGAGATTGACGTTGGAGGCGTCGATGGGAGCCTCCTGCGAAACGATGCCGCCCTGCTGGTTGGCAGCGTTGGGCTTGACGGCCTTCTTGACGACCGAAACGCCCTCGACAACGACCTTGTTCTCGGCGGGGAGAGCACGCAGGACAACGCCCTGCTTGCCGCGATCCTTACCAGAGAGAACCTGGACCTTATCGCCCTTCTTGATATACATATATCTCCCCTAACTACAGGGTCTCGGGAGCGAGCGAGACGATCTTCATGTACTTCTTGTCACGAAGCTCGCGAGCGACGGGCCCGAAGATACGGGTGCCGACGGGCGAACCATCGTTGTTGATGACAACGCAGGCGTTCTCATCAAAGCGAATGTAGGAGCCATCCTTGCGGCGGATCTCCTTAACGGTGCGAACGACGACGCAACGGACAACGTCCTTCTTCTTGACGTTGGCGCCAGGGGTAGCCTCCTGGACAGCACCGATGAACACATCGCCGATGCCTGCATAACGACGCTTGGAACCGCCAAGCACCTTGATGCAGCGAATCTTGCGAGCGCCGGAGTTGTCGGCGACGTTCAGCATGGTTTGCATCTGAATCATGGTAGATGTTCCTCCGAACTAAGAACCGAAGAGAGGTGCGCAGCCTTTATACGGCCCGTGGTATGCAAGCCAGGCATACGCACATCTTCGGAAACGTACAAGTCGTAAGAGCGACTGCTTATTTAGCGCGCTCGACGACCTCGATGAGGCGCCAACGCTTCATCTTGGACATAGGACGGGTCTCCATAACGCGGACGGTATCGCCCACGCCAGCCGTGCACTCCTCGTCGTGAGCGTGCAACTTCTTGGAGCTGGTCATCATCTTGCCGTACTTGGGGTGACGCTTGCGCTCGGTGATGGTGACAACAATGGTCTTGGCACCGGAGACGGAGGTAACGACACCCGTACGGACCTTACGCGAGTTACGCGAATCAGTCATGTTCTCTCCTTAGGTCCTACTCGGCGACAGCGGACTTCTCCGCTGCGATCTCGCGGGCGCGCTGCTCCGTGAGGACGCGAGCGATGTCCTTCTTCACGGTGTTGACGCGAGCGGTGTTGTCCAGCTGGCTGGTGGCCATCTGGAAACGAAGGTTAAAGAGCTCGGCGCGCATTTCCTTCAGCTTCTCAACGAGCTGAGCGTCCGAGAGCTCACGAATCTCTGCGGGCTTCATTAGTTCTCCTCCTTGGCGGCAGCGGCGTCCTCAGCAGCCCACTTGGCCTCGAGAGCGGCCTCCTCAGCCATCTCCTTCTCGATGCGCTGCTCAGCGTTCTTAGCAGCAACAATCTTGGTCTTGATGGGAAGCTTGTGCTGTGCAAGACGCAGAGCCTCGCGAGCGACCTCCTCGGGCACGCCCTTGACCTCGAACATGATGCGGCCGGGCTTGACGACGGCCACCCACTCCTCGGGGTTACCCTTACCAGAACCCATGCGAGTCTCGGCAGGCTTCTTGGTGATGGGCTTATCGGGGAAGATCGTGATGTAGACACGACCGCCACGCTTCATGTAGCGGGTCATGGCAATACGAGCGGCCTCGATCTGACGGTTGGTGATCCAATGGGCCTCGAGAGCCTGGATACCAAACTCGCCGAAATGCAGCTCGGTATTACCCTTGGCCTGGCCCTTCATGGAGCCACGCTGCACCTTGCGGTGAAGAATACGCTTAGGGGCAAGCACTACTGACCCCTCCTCTCGGAGTTACGACGACGAGGACGGGAAGAGCCCTCGAGTGCAGGGTTGGGAACAGGCTGGCCCGGGAGCTTCTCGCCCAGGTAGATCCAGACCTTCACGCCGCAAGCGCCCATGGTGGTGCTGGCGACAGCCGTGCCGTAGTCGATCTTGGCACGGAGGGTGTGCAGAGGCACGCGACCCTCGCGGTACCACTCACGACGGCCCATCTCGGCACCGCCGAGACGACCGGAGCACTGGATACGGATGCCCTTAGCGCCGGCCTTGCGGGCGGACTGGACAGCCTTGCGCATAGCGCGACGGAAGGCAACGCGGCCCTCGAGCTGCTCGGCGATAGACTGAGCAACGAGGTTGGCGTCGAGCTCGGGGCGCTTGATCTCGACAACGTCGACGGAGAGCTGGCCCTTGGAGACGCCAGCGACCTTCTCGAGCTCGGTGCGGAGGGTATCGATCTCGGCACCCTTCTTACCGATGACAACGCCGGGGCGAGCGGTGAGGATGATGACCTTCACCTTGTCGCCAGCGCGCTCGATCTCGACGCGGGAGACAGCTGCGCGGGAAAGACGCTTCTCGAGGTACTTGCGGATCTCGAGATCGTTACCGAGGGTCTTAGCGTAATCCTTCTCTGCAAACCAGCGGGAGCGCCAGTTCTCGGTGATGCCAAGACGGAAGCCGGTGGGGTAGACTTTCTGACCCATACAGCTTTACGCCTCCTTTCGAGGAGCAACGACGACGGTGATGTGGGAAGTACGCTTCAGAATGCGAGAAGCGGAACCCTTGGCGCGGGGACGGATGCGCTTAAGCGTCGGACCCTCGTCAACATAGGCAGCGGCGACAACCAGGTTGTCGGCACGCAGACCGTTGTTGTTCTCGGCGTTCGCAACGGCGGAACGGAGAACCTTCTCGACATCCACGGCGACGGCGCGGTCGCAGAAGTGGAGGATGTCGAAGGCCTGAGCGACAGGCTTGCGGCGGATCAGATCGACCACCAGGCGGGCCTTGCTGGGGGAAACACGCACGTACTTAGCGACGGCGCGAACCTCGGTGGCCTCAGTTTCAATAGACTTAGTTGCCATTTACGGTTAACCCCCTATTTGGCCTTGTGGCCACGGAACGTACGAGTCGGCGCGAACTCGCCGAGCTTGTGACCAACCATGGACTCGGTAACATACACGGGCACATGCTTGCGGCCGTCGTGGACGGCGATGGTGTGACCAACCATCTCGGGGAAGATGGTGGACGCGCGGGACCAGGTCTTCACGACGTCCTTCTTGCCAGCCTCGTTCATCGCGGTGATACGCGAGAGAAGGCGAGTCTCCACGAACGGGCCCTTTTTGAGACTTCTGCTCATAAGTGCTTTCTCCTAAAACTCGGTATCCGAAATTACTTCTTACGGCGACGAATGATGTGCTGGTTCGAGACCTTCTTCTTCTTGCGCGTACGAAGGCCCTTCGTCGGCTTACCCCAGGGGGTAACAGAGGGACGACCAGAGGTGTGGTTCTTGCCCTCGCCACCGCCGTGCGGGTGGTCGACAGGGTTCATGACGGTACCGCGGACGGTCGGGCGCACGTTCATGTGACGCTTACGGCCGGCCTTGCCGATGACGATGTTGGAGTGATCGGCGTTGCCGACCTCACCGACGGTGGCGCGGCAGGTAACGAGGATGCGGCGCATCTCGGAGGAAGGCATACGGACGATAGCGTACTTGCCCTCCTTACCCATCAGCTGGCAGGAGTTACCGGCGGAACGGGCGATAGCAGCGCCCTTGCCCGGCTGGAACTCGACGGCGTGGATGAGCGTACCGACGGGGATGTCGGCGAGGGGCAGAGCGTTGCCCGGCTTGATGTCGGCGTCAGAACCGGACATGATGGTCTGACCGACCTCGAGGCCCTTGGGGGCCAGGATGTAGCGCTTCTCACCGTCAGCGTAGTGCAGCAGAGCGATGCGAGCGGAACGGTTCGGATCGTACTCGATCGTGGCAACCTTGGCGGGCACGCCGTCCTTGTTGCGCTTGAAGTCGATCACGCGGTAACGACGCTTCACGCCGCCGCCCTGGTGGCGGGTGGTGATGCGGCCGTTGTTGTTACGACCGGCCTTCTTGGGCAGGGGCTCGAGAAGAGACTTCTCGGGCTTGGTGCAGGTGATCTCGGAGAAATCGGAGATCGTCTGCCAACGCCTACCAGCGGAGGTCGGCTTAAGGTGCTTTACAGCCATTACAATCCCTTTCAATAGGAATCCGTTAGCCATCGCAGACAGGGATTCGAGGTTCTGCCTCGGGTGCGATGACACCGGACGTATACACGGTTCCGGGCGTGTCCATTTTATACGCCCAAAACCTTGAGCTCCCGCCTCCCCTTTTTGGGAGGCATGAGCTCACTCAACAGCAGCGAGTCTTAGGCCTGGTTGCCAAAGACCTCGATGGTGTCGCCCTCGGCCAGCGTGACGATGGCCTTCTTCCAAGAACGGGTCTTGCCGGCGACATAGCGCACGCGCTTGGTCTTGGGCTTGACCGTCAGGGTGTTCACGCGAACGACCTTGACGCCGAAGATCTCCTCGACAGCGTCCTTGATCTGATACTTGTTAGCATCCTTGGCGACCTCGAACGTGTACTTGTTCAGCTCCATGCCGGAGAAGGAACGCTCGGACACGATCGGACGGATGATGATCTCGTGGGCGGTCATTTATGCAAGCACCTCCCCGAAGTGAGCGGCGATGTCGGCGGGCATCAGCACAGCGTTGTTGTTGACGAGATCGTAGGTGTTGGCCTCGTCGGCAGTGATGATGAACGTCTTGGGAATGTTGCGGAACGACAGGTAGGCGTTGACGTCCTCATCGCGAACGATGATGGTCAGACGCTTGCCCTCAAGGCCGAGAGCCTTGAGCATGGCGACAGCAGCCTTGGTGGAAGGCTTCTCGAAGCCGTAGTCGTCGACGAGTACGAGCTCGCCATCGGCCAGCTTGGCGGACAGCGCGGAGCGCATAGCCAGCTTGACCTCCTTGTTGTTCATACGCTTAGCGTAGGAACGGGGCTTGGGGGCGAAGACAACGCCACCGTGACGCCACTGGGCAGCACGGATGGAACCCTGGCGGGCACGGCCGGTGCCCTTCTGACGCCAAGGCTTCTTGCCGCCACCGGAAACCTCAGAGCGGCCCTTAGCAGACTGGGTGCCCTGACGCCAAGAGGCCATCTGGCACTTGACGATGTGGTGCATAACGTGGATGTTCGGCTCGATGCCGTACACCTCAGCGGCGAGCTCGGCCTCGGCGACCTTCTTGCCCTCGCTGTTCTTTACTTCAAACTTTGCCATTTAAGTGTTCTCCTTGGTATGACGCTGGGCTAAATGGGCTGGGCCCTTAGGCCATACGGATGGCGACGAGACCATTCTTGGCACCCGGGACAGCGCCCTTGACCAAGATGAGGTTCTGCTCGGCATCGATGCGGACAACGGAAAGGTTCTTGACGGTAACGCGCTCGTTACCCATGTGACCGGCCATCTTGACGCCCTTGAGGACGCGCGCAGGATAGGCGCACTGACCGATAGAACCGGGGTGACGCTGGAAGTGAGAACCATGCGTCATAGGACCGCGGCGCTGACCCCAGCGCTTGATGCGACCCTGGAAGCCCTTACCCTTGGAGGTACCGATGACGTCGACCTTCTCGACATCAGCGAAATCAGCGACGGTAACGACCTCGCCGACCTTGTGCTCCTCGCCGTTCTCGACGCGGACCTCACGAAGGAAGCGGACAGGCTCGACGCCGGCCTTGGCGAAGTGACCAGCCATGGGCTTGTTCACGTTCTTGGCCTTGATGTCGCCGAAACCAATCTGGACAGCGTCGTAGCCGTCGGTTGCCTGAGTTTTAACCTGCGAGACAGCGCAGGGGCCAGCCTGGATGACCGTGACGGGAACGACGTTGTCGTCCTCGTCCCAAACCTGGGTCATGCCAATCTTGCGGCCGAGAATCATGCTGATCAAGATATGATCCCAACTCTCGCGTGGTCTTGGGACAATGCGTACACCACCGAGCGTACGCCCCTAGAGGACCACTACTTACACGACGTGCTCCCCAGCCTTGTATTTCGCCCGGACTACCTGACAACCCTATTAAGCAGGCATTTTGTCCAGCCAGAATACTCCCCTGGTTTCACACAGCTGTTTAGTATACACGGCTGCGGGCGTATCCATCGAGATTCATATTTCACTCACATTGTTTACGCAGGTAAAGTGCGTGGCACGTTCCCAGTGTGCGGCGGAGGGGGCGGGCCTGAGACATATTAAGGTTGCTGCTCTACAGTCCTGCTCACGACGGAGAGCACATTAAGTGCTCTCCTGTTCGTGCGGAACTCGCGACAACCTTAATATGTCTCAGGCCCGCCCCCTCCGCCGCACACTGGGAACGCCACGTTGATGTCTACTAAACCTTGCTCACTCAGGCTAATGACTTTGTTGGGGGTCCACTATTTGCTGGAGAGTGAACTTGCATTGGGGCCTGTCGCTCTTTCCTTGCAAATCTTCCTCATCGAAATTGAAGATCATGATGGCGCAGTTGGGGAGTTTTGCTGGGAGCTCGAAGCCCTCTGGGGCTGTAGCCTTGATGAATTGGCGGCTGGCGCTGCCGTGGCTTACTGCTAGGAGGGTTTCGATGCCCTCGGCGCCCATGAGATTGGTGAGGGTGCCTACCATGCGCTCCTGCAGGGCATGGCTTCCTTCTCCGCCAAATGGGATCAGGTCCTCGCCGGGGTCCCAGACGTCGGTGGGTAGGGCGTCGTGGGGGCCCTCTTCGAAGGAGCCGTAGCTGCGCTCGATAATGCCTTCGCAGGACTCGACGGCAGAGTCCGGGCCGAGGAGTTCGGTTGCGACGAGGCTTGCCGTGGCCATGGCTCGGCCCAAAGGGGAGGAGACCACTTTGTCGGGAACGACGTTGTGGGCTTTGAGCCACGCGGCTGCCATCCCGGCTTGCTGACGACCCAGGTCGGTCAGCGGTGAATCGCAGCGGCCCTGGACCAGCTTTTTGACGTTGAATTCCGTCTGGCCGTGACGGAGTAGGTATAGGCGCTTCATGCTCTCCCCTTCTGCATAACTTGCTTTGCCGGCACAGCCCTACTCGTGGGTATGGCCTACGTAGTCTTCGTCGATCGTAATCTTGGCAATCGACTTGGGATATTCCGATTCGACCCGTTGTGCCAGCGCGCGCTTTACGTCTTCGGCACTCATCTGCAGATCCGAGGGTCGCACGCAGTCAAAGATCACGTTGGTATGCGTAGGGCCCGGCACGCAACGCAGATCGTGAATCGAAAGGCGGCTATCGATCTCCTGGGCCATAGCGTTGATGCGCAGGCGCATGCTCGCCACATTTGAATCGTCGGTCACGATGGGATCGTAATGGAGCGTGACGATCATGCCGTCCTCGTCCCTAAACGACTGCTCGATGTTATCGAGCGTGTCGTGGCTTTCCAGCGGGCTGGCCTCGGCCGCCATCTCGGCGTGCGCACTTGCAAACTTCCTGCCCGGACCGTAATCGTGAACCATCAGGTCATGAACGCCCAAAACGCCGGGGTAGCTCATGATCTTGTCTCGGATATGTTTGACCAGCTTGGGATCGGGCGCCTGACCCAAAAGCGGGCTCACCGTATCTTGGATAAGCTCAAAACCACTCCAGCCAATATAGGCGCCAACGGCAAGGCCGACCCATGCGTCAAGATTGATATGCGTCACCTGGGAAACAATCGCGCACGCCAGCACGGCGCCTGTGGCAAGGACATCGTTCTTGGAATCCTGCGCGGTCGCATGCAGCGTCTCGGACTCAATGCGGTCACCGAGCTTTTGGTTGAGGGCCGCCATCCAGAGCTTTACGACCATCGAAAGCGCCAGGACCGCCACCAGGGCAAGCGAGAACTCGACAGGTTCGGGGTGGATGATGCGCTCAAACGAGGATTTGATAAGCTCAAGGCCGATCAGCAGCACGAGTGCAGCCACGACCAGACCCGAGAGATACTCGTAGCGACCGTGGCCGTAAGGATGCTCGGGGTCGGCCGGCTTGCTCGCCAGCTTAAAGCCCAGCACGCTCACGATATTCGAGCTGGCATCGGACAGGTTGTTCATGGCATCCGCCACGATCGAAACCGATCCCGACAGCACGCCAATTACGCCCTTCGCAGCGCATAGTGCCACATTGGCGAGAATACACACCACGCCCGTCAACGTGCCCACGCGCGCACGGTCGCCCTGCGCACGCTTAACAATCCACTCGACCATCTACATCTGCCCCCACGGTACTACCTATATATCTATTGCTCAAACGGATTGTAGTGTAGCCACTTTATCCCCCAGATACAAAAAAGGCCGCAACCCACACGGGCCACGGCCTTGGAATGTGGCAAAGGAATCGTCCTTGTGTCGCACAGGTTTACGCGCTTACTTCGGCCACGCTCTTCGAGGTTTCGGGTGAATCGGCTCCGTCCCCCATCGTCTGTCCCTTCGCCGGCACCACGCCAAAGCAGTAGCTCAGCGCCGCAGACACCGCAAATGCCACACCGCCGGCAGCACAGCACCATAGCAGGTTCGAGATGCCGCCCGTGGCAAAGCCAATGACCATGAGGACATTCGTCATGCCGATGGTATAGGCCGTAACGTGGCCCGCGGCTGCAACAAGGCCTCCGACGGCACCGCCAATGGCCATGCACGTCAGGCACCTGCCATATTTAAAGCCGCAACCGTACAGCGCCGGCTCGCTTACGCCGCCAAGCACGCCCGAGATTGAATAGCCCAGCATGAGGGCCTTCTCGTCCTTATCCGCAACGCGAAGCGACGCACCAAAGGGCATGCCCCAAACGGCAAACGTTGCCATCGTCGCGGCGATCAGAATGCACGAATCCGTTCCCACACTCATAAACTGCGCATAGGCGAGCGATAGGACAACGTTGCTGATGCCCGCAATCTTAAGGAACTCCCAACCCGCGGCAAGCCCCATGAGCGTAAGCAGCGACACGATGCCACCGGAATTGCCAAGCATAAACATAAGCTGTCCCAACAGCATGCCCAGATAGCTGCCCGCCGGCGCCGTAATGCACAGCGAAACCGGAACCATGACGAGCATGGTCGCAAACGGAACGAACGAAAACGCCACGGCCTTAGGGATAACGCGCTTAAAGAAACACTCCACTCGCCATAGCACGGGCACCGAGATGAGAACCGGAATAACAGTCGTCGTGTAATCGTTGACCGGCGCGGGAAGCAGACCATACACGGAAGTCATCGATGCCCCCGTCGTCGACGCGGCATCGACGAGCTTAAGCAGATCGGGCGCAATCAATACGCCGCCCAGCATCATGCCCAGCTGCTCCGAGCAACCGAGCTGGCGAGCGGCCGCCCAACCAAGATAAATGGGCAAAAAGTAGTAGCCGGCGTTATAGAGCCAACTGTAGAACAGGCGATAGATTTCAGAATCGGCAGACCACAGGCCCAGCATGCCTTCGCCCATAATGACAGCGACGGTGCGGAACAACGCCGCGCAGACAATAAACGGCAGCGCCGACATCATGCTTTTGGACAGATAATCGACCACGGCCATGGCGTTTGATGAAACCGACGTTGTAAACGAGGTGTTAGAAACTTGCGACATGGAACGCCTTTCCCAATGTGACATGCGGGCTGCCCCTTTGTCACATCGTGCGGTACCGACCGATTGCGCGGTACTTTTCGTAGCGGAGGTTTGTGAGGGTCGCGTCGTCGAGTTGCCCAAGCGTATCGAAGGCATCAAATGCCGAGGACATGACGACACTGGCGATCTCCTCATGCGACAGGCCCCTATCGTCGACAATGCCGTCGATGATTCCGAGCGCCAACAGATCGGGGGCCGTGAGCTTAAGCGCCTCGGCGGCCTCATTCGCGCGCTCGGTATCCTTCCACAGGATCGATGCACAGGCCTCGGGGCTCACGACCGAATAGGCCGAGCTCGAGAGCATCAGGATGCGGTCGGCCACAGACAGCGCCAGCGCGCCACCAGAGCCGCCCTCGCCTGTCACCACCGAGACAATCGGCGTCTTAAGGCCGCTCATCTCCATGAGATTCTGGGCAATCGCCTCGCCCTGGCCGCGCTCCTCGGCACCGATGCCGCAAAACGCGCCCGAAGTATCGACCAGACACAGAACCGGTCGACCAAACTTTTCGGCCTGGCGCATCAGGCGACGCGCTTTGCGGTAGCCCTCGGGATGTGCCATACCAAAGTTGCGACGCATGCGCTCTTTGGTCGTGGTACCGCGCTCGACGGCGATAACCGTCACGGGTCGCCCGTCTTTCCAGCCAATGCCAGCCACCACGGCGGCGTCGTCGCCAAAGTAACGGTCGCCATGCAGCTCCACAAATCCATCCAGGCCCAGCGAGATCATCTCACCTGCCGTGGCGCGATCTGCCGAGCGGGTCTGCTTGACAATCTCGAGCGCGGTTTTTGGTACGGCCGAGCGCTTGAACAAGTGTCCCAGCTTTTTGCCGCGACGACCCGTATGCACGATCTCATGCGGTGCCCCCAGGCCGGGCGCGTGCCCTTCGTGCAGTGCCAGCAGCTCGCCTACCGTGAGCGCAATCTCGCCACGCGGAACAACGGCATCGCAAAAGCCGTGCTCCAACAAAAACTCGGAGCGCTGGAATCCCTTGGGCAGGCGCTTGTGCATGTTCTGCTCGATCACGCGCGGGCCGGCAAATGCCGTCAGGGCATCGGGCTCGGCCAGGATAATATCGCCCTCCATGGCAAAGCTCGCGGTTACGCCTCCGGTCGTGGGGTCGGTGAGCACCGTGATATACAGACCGCCCGCCTCGCTGTGGCGCCTAACCGCCGCAGAAATCTTGGCCATCTGCATAAGCGATGTCACGCCCTCCTGCATGCGGGCGCCACCCGAAACGGTAAAGCCGACAACCGGCAGCCCCAGGTCGGTCGCGCGCTCAAACGTACGGCAGATCTTCTCGCCCACCACCGAGCCCATCGAGCCCATCATAAAGTTGGCATCCATAAAGAAGAGCGCCGTATCGCAGCCACAAATTTTGCCCCTGCCGCACACGACGGCATCGCGCTCGCCCGAACGCTCGCCAGTGCTCTTGAGCTTGTCGGCATAACCGGGAAACGAGAGGAAGTCCTCCGACGCCAGATTGGCATCCCATTCCTCAAACGTGCCCTCGTCGACCGTCATGCGCATGCGCGCGCGACCGCTCACGCGAAAGTGTTTGCCGCAACGAGGGCAGACCTCGAGGTTGTCGTGCAGGCGCGCCTCATCGATCACACGGCGGCACTCCGGGCACTTGATAAACACGTGGCGCGCGGGAAACTCGGCGCACGACTCGGTCATCGGCCCCTCGAGGACGTTGACCGTCTTCGCTTTTCTATTCATCAGCATAGAGATGCCCCATCAGATCGGTGTGGTACATGCCCGACAAGAACTCGTCGTTTGCCAGCACGTCGAGCTGAAGCTCGCTGTTTTCGCTCACGCCTTCAATCACGAGCTCGCCCAGGGCCGAGCGCATCTTGCGAATGGCGCCGTCACGCGTGGGCGCACACACGATGAGCTTGCCGAGCATGGAGTCGTAGTACGGCGGAACTTTCGCACCGGTAAACATGGCGGAATCCCAGCGCACGCGCGGACCACCCGGCACACGCAACGCGGTGACCGTTCCGCATGACGGCAGAAAGTCCGGCGTTTCGGCATTGATGCGGCACTCCATGGCGTGGTTGCGAACCGGCATGTCCTCCTGCTCAAAGGGCAGACCGGTGAAGACGTCCACTGTGGGGTCCGCCTTCTGCTCGCGGACAATCTCCGCGCTGGTGACCTTGTCCAGCAGATGTGTCATCAGGTCGGCGCGGTAGCCGATCACGCCGCTCTGGCCGCTGCCGGTCGTTGCGCCCTCGGCCGGGCGGAGGATGCCGACAACGGCGATCTCGTCCGAGCCGTTCAACACGTTCAGAAGGTAGGCTTCGTCGTCCGACTTATCCACCCACTGCCCGTCCTGCCGGACGAAGCAGTCCGTGTTTGTCAGCAGACGGAAGCGCAGCGACAGAATGTCGTCATAGGAATAGCTGTGCACCTCGGTGTCGATGCTGACATCCTCGCCGCGGGCCGCGGCCTCCACGGCGTCCTGCAGGGCCTGCGCATCGAGCAGGCCGAGCGTATAGAGCGTGTAGTCCGTGATGCGGTTGTCCTCTCCCACGGGGAGCACGACCTCGTTGTAC
>CAJMRO010000037.1:0-15539 GCA_905215825.1 uncultured bacterium | reverse complement strand
GCTGCCACAGGCGCAGGTGGCCGTGCACGTGGCGGACAAGGACGCCGCGCTCGAGAACATGGGCGTGCAGAACGCCATCGCCGAGGCCGAGGCTGCGCTGGCAGGCGAGGGCCGCGTGCTCGTGCGCAAGAGTGGAACCGAGTCGGTTATCCGCGTGCTGGCCGAGGCGCCCGACCAAGCATCCGCCGATGCCGCCATGAAGCGCATCGCCGCCGCGCTGGAAGCTCTGTAAGGTAGTCATTGGGGACGTTCTTAAACAACTAGGTGGAAAGGGGGCGCTGCGGATTGGTTCCGCGGCGTCCCCTTTGCGTTGGCGTGTCGGTTATGCCTTACAGCTCGTACAGCGTGGTGAACTTGTCCTGCAGGTAGCTGCAGTAGTAGCGGGCGTCAAAGTCCATGCCGCACGCGCCCTTGATGAGCTCCGGTGCGTCCTTGGCACGGCCCCACTGCCAAATGTGCTCGCCCAGCCAGGCACGGACGGGCGCCAAATCGCCGCTCGCACAGGCACCGGTAAGGTCGACGCCGTCGCGGCACATGGCCGGCACAAACATAGCGTCGTAGGCGCTACCCAGCGCATACGTGGGGAAGTAGCCAAACGAGCCACCGCTCCAGTGCGTATCCTGCAGGCAGCCGTGCGTGTCGTCGGGAACGGGAATGCCCAGGTACTCATCCATAAAGCGATTCCAAAGCGCGGGGATGTCCTTGGCCGTGGCCTCGCCGGCAAACAGCATGCGCTCGATCTCGTAGCGCACCATAACGTGCAGCGGATAAGTGAGCTCGTCCGCCTCGGTGCGGATCAGCGACGGCCGTGCGATGTTCACGGCATGGTAGAGCGTATCCTCGTCCACACTGCCATAGACCTCGGGCGCGTGACGGCGCAGCACCTCGAGCAGCGGGCCCATAAAGGCGCGGCTGCGACCCACGGTGTTCTCGAAAAAGCGGCTCTGGCTCTCGTGGATGCCCATGGAAGTGCCGCCCTCCAGGCGGGTGCGCGCATAGGCAGGATTGACGCCCAGCTCGTACATGGCGTGTCCCGCCTCGTGGATGATGCTGTAGACGTTGGAGATGCAGTCGTCCTCGTAGATGTGCGTCGCGATGCGCGCGTCGCCCACGGCAAAGCCCTCGCTAAACGGGTGCTCGGTAAAGGCAAGCGTGGTGTCGTTCAGGTCCAGGCCGACGAGCTTCATAAGGTCGAAGCTCATGGCGCGCTGGGCGGCCTCGGGCACGCGGGCGTGCAAAAAGTCGGCAGCGGGCTGCTGGCCGCGCTCGCCGATGGCGTGCACGAGCGGCACGACCGTCGCCTTGACCTCATCGCAAAACGCATCGAAGCTCTTGGCGGAAAGGCCGCGCTCGTACTGGTCGAGCCAAACATCGTATGGGTCGCGCTTGGGGTCCATGAGCTCGGCCTGATGCTTAAGTTGGGCGACGATTCTATCCACATAGGGCTCAAAGCTCGCCCAGTCGTTGGCCGTCTTGGCCTTATGCCACACGGCGTCGGCCTCGCAGGTGAGCCTGGTCCAGGCCTCGGCCTCCTCGGTGGGAATGACGCTCGCTTCGCGCTGGTCGCGGCCGAGTACGCGGATCTCGTCGAGCAGCTGCGGGTCGTCGATCTTGCCGCCGGCGACGGTTTCGCGTGCCAGCGAGCGCACAAGTTCGACAGACTTTTCGCTGGTCAGGAGCTTATGATGCTCGCCGGCAAGGGTGCCCATGGCGTCGGCGCGCGCTGCGGCGCCGTTGGCGGGGGCAATGGTCGCGCCGTCAAACTCGGCAATCTTGAGCAGGTACTCGCGGGTCCACAGCTTGCCCTCGAGCTTGCGGAATTTTTTGACGGCCTTATCGACCTTCATGCTTTTGGGCGTCTTGCCCGCTGCGGGCTCGGCCTTCTTATCGTGCTTCTTTCCCATACCATATCCTTGATCTCGCGAACCGAGCGCCACGGATGGGCGCACGGCCAGTTTACACAGCTACCTGCCTTGTACCCAGCACGAACAAAACGGAACGCGGCGATATGCCCAAACAATGTGGTATCCTGTAGCCCAATGCGTTGACGGAGAGGGTTTTGCCCGCCGCGTCGCCGGCAAGAGAGGGAAGGTCATGGGCTGTAAGCCTTCCTGCGGTGGCAAGGGCCAAGCGTTCACTCCCGAGCAGCGACCTCAACGGGCACGCGGCCGGCGGCGGCGATGTCCCCAGTAGGGAAGCCGTGAGCCTCGCGACAAGGGGCAAAGAGTGGGCGCGGCGGGCCAGACATCCGCCGGGTCAAACAAGGTGGTACCGCGGAATTCAACCGTCCTTGGGCAATGCACATGCCCGAGGACGGTTTTTTGTTACCGAACCGGGCCGCGTTTTCGCAACGTCAGACGGCGGCAGCCGCCTCGGCAAGCGGGGAGCGCGAGAGACGAAAGGGAAGACATGAGTCTGATTGATGATCTGGTCAAACTCGAGGAAGAGGCCAAGGAGCTCGTCGCAGGCGCCGACGACGCCGCAAAGCTCGAGGCCGCGCGCGTTGAGCTGCTCGGCCGCAAGGGCCGCATCACCGGCCTGATGCGCATGATGGGCAAGCTCGCCCCCGAGGATCGTCCCGTGATGGGCAAGCGCGCCAACGAGATGCGCCAGCTGATCGAGGGCATGCTCGACGAGCGCACCACCGAGATGAAGGCCGCCGCCCTCAAGCACGCACTCGAGCACGAGGCCGTCGACATCACGCTACCGGGTATCCGTCCGCAGATCGGCCACCAGCACCTGATCAAGCAGATCATCGAGGAGGCCGAGGACATCTTCTGCGGCATCGGCTACACCGTCGAGTCTGGCCCCATGGTCGACACCTCCTATTACAACTTCACCGCGCTCAACGCCCCCATGGATCACCCGAGCCGCTCGGCCCGCGATACCTTCTATGTGGTCGACAACAACCCCGGCAGCGTCGCGCACCCCGAGGCTCACGCCCACGGCGAGTCCGACGTGCTGCTGCGCACCCAGACCTCGGGCGTGCAGATCCACACCATGGAGTCGCAGAAGCCGCCCATCTACATGATCTGCCCGGGCACCGTCTACCGTCCCGACACGGCCGACGCCTGCCACCTGCCGCAGTTCAACCAGATCGAGGGCCTGGTCGTCGACGAGGGCATCACCTTTGGCGATCTTAAGGGCACGCTCGACTACTTTGTTAAGTGCATGTTTGGCGAGGACCGCAAGACGCGTTACCGCCCGCATTTCTTCCCCTTCACCGAGCCGAGCTGCGAGGTAGACGTGAGCTGCCACGTGTGCGGCGGCAAGGGCTGCAACTTCTGCAAGCACAGCGGCTGGATCGAGATTCTGGGCTGCGGCATGGTCGACCCCAACGTCCTGATTAACTGCGGCATCGACCCCGAGAAGTACACCGGCTTCGCCTTTGGTATTGGCGCCGAGCGCGTCGCGGCCCTGCGCTACGACCTGCCCGACCTGCGCACGCTCATGACAGGCGATATGCGCTTCCTGAACCAATTTTAGGCTGCGGCTTGCCCAAGCACGGCACCTCGGCGCTCATTCGTCGCTTGCGTACCAAAGTACGCGGCGCTCCTCTTTCGGGCCGATCTGCCGCACTTGGACAACCCTCGCTTTGTAAGGAATGTTCACAAAGTTGAAGTTTCCACCTGCATCTCTTCGCAGGCTTTCAGTATGAAAGGAGAGCTAGATGCGTGTTTCTTACGACTGGCTCAAGACCATGATCGATATTCCGGAGGATCCCAAGACCCTTTCGGACGAATATATCCGTACCGGCACCGAGGTCGAGGCGATCGACACCGTGGGCGAGTCCTTCGACCACGTGGTGACCGCCAAGGTGCTCACCAAGACCCCGCACCCCGATAGCGACCATATGTATGTGTGCTCGGTCGACGTGGGCGACAAGAACCTCGACGCCGACGGCAACCCCGCTCCGCTGCAGATCGTCTGCGGCGCGCAGAACTTCGAGGCCGGCGACCACATCGTCACGGCCATGATTGGCGCTGTCCTGCCCGGCGACGTCAAGATCAAGAAGAGCAAGCTTCGCGGCGTCGTGTCCATGGGCATGAACTGCTCCGCGCGCGAGCTCGGCCTGGGCGGCGACCACTCCGGCATCATGATCCTGCCCGAGGATACGCCCTGCGGCATGCCGTTTGCCGAGTACGTGGGCTCGAGCGATACCGTGCTTGACTGCGAGATCACGCCCAACCGTCCCGATTGCCTGTCCATGATCGGCATGGCCCGCGAGACCGGCGCCATCTTCGACCGCGATTTCCACGTTGAGCTGCCTGCCATCAAGGCCGAGACCGGCCGCGCGACCGACGACGAGCTTTCGGTCGAGATTGCCGACGAGGGCCTGTGCGACCGCTACGTCGCCCGCATCGTGCGCAACGTGAAGGTCGGCCCCTCGCCCGACTGGATGGTCAAGCGCCTCAACGCCCTGGGCGTGCGCCCGCACAACAACATTGTCGATATCACCAACTACGTGATGATGCTCACCGGTCAGCCGCTGCACGCCTTTGACCTGGACACCTTTGCCGAGCGCGATGGCCGCCGTCGTGTGGTGGTCCGCGCCGCCCAGCAGGATGAGAAGTTCACGACGCTCGACGGCGAGGAGCGCACGCTCGACGCCGGCATGGGTCTCATCACCGACGGCGAGCGCCCCGTGGCGCTGGCCGGCGTTATGGGCGGCATGGATTCCGAGATCGAGGACGACACCGTCGATGTGATGGTCGAGAGTGCCTGCTTCAACGCCGGTCGCACCTCGCACACCAGCCGCGACCTGTCCCTGATCTCCGACGCCTCCATTCGCTTTGAGCGCCAGGTTGACGAGACCGGCTGCGTGGACGTCGCCAACGTTGCCTGCGCGCTCATCGAGGAGATCGCCGGCGGCGAGGTTGCTCCCGGCTATGTCGACGTTTTCCCTGCGCCCAAGACTATCGACAGCATCAAGCTGCGCCTGGCCCGCGTGCATGCCATCTGCGGTGCCGACATCGAGCCCGAGTTTATCGAGCGTTCGCTCACCCGCCTGGGCTGCACCGTCGAGCGCGACGGCGATGACTTCATGGTCACCCCGCCGAGCTTCCGTCCCGACCTGCCGCGCGAGATCGACCTGATCGAGGAGGTCCTGCGCCTGTGGGGCATGGGCCGTGTGACGGCGACCATCCCGGCTGCCAAGAACCACATCGGCGGCCTGACCCGCGAGCAGAAGCTCACCCGCAAGGTCGGCGAGATCCTGCGCGCCTGCGGCCTCAACGAGACCACGACTTTCGGCTTTGCCGCCCCGGGCGACCTGGAGAAGATCGGTATGTCCACCGAGGGTCGCGGTTGCCCCGTGGTGCTCATGAACCCGCTGGTAGCCGAGCAGACCGAGATGCGTCGTTCGCTGTTGCCGGGCCTGCTGCAGTCCGTGGCCTATAACGAGGCCCACGGCACGCCCAACGTGCACCTGTACGAGGTCGGCAGCCTGTTCCACGGTCGCGAGAACGCCAGCCTGCCCAAGGAGGCCAAGTCCGTGGCGGGCGTGCTCTCGGGCCAGTGGAGCGAGCAGTCCTGGAACATGAAGTACCGCAAGCTGCGTTTCTTCTTTGGCAAGGGCATTGTCGAGGAGCTGCTCGCCCAGCTGCGCATCGAGAAGGTTCGCTTCCGTCCCGTCGAGGGCGAGGGCTACGCTTTCTTGCAGCCGGGTCGTGCGGCCGAGGTTCTGTCCGGCGGCACCGTACTGGGCTGGGTCGGCGAGATTCACCCCGAGGCGCGCGAGGCGATGGGCATCGATGAGGTCGTCGTTGCCTTTGAGCTCGATCTGGACAAGCTGATCAAGGGCGCCCGCAATCAGGAGAACTACCGCGAGTTCTCGCAGTACCCGGCTGTTGAGCACGACCTTGCTATCGTGGTCGACAATGCTGTGACCTGCGAGGATCTTGAGCGCCGCATTACCAGCGCCGGCGGCAAGCTGCTCGAGGGCGTGCGCCTGTTCGACGTCTACCGCGATCCCATCCGCATCGGAGCGGGCAAGAAGTCCATGGCCTTTGCGCTTACGTATCGCTCCGACGACCACACGCTCACCAGCGAAGAGGTCGAGAAGGCGCACCAGAAGATCGTCACCAAGGTATGCAAGGGCGTAAACGGCGAGGTCCGCGGATAGGGCTTGCGCTGGGGTATGGGTCAGCGGTGGTTGCCGCCGAGTCTTACGTGACCGCTATGCTCGATATAAGGCACCGTTGAGCCTTCATATATGACACGCGCATTACATAACGGCGTGCTGCTTTGTCGGCAGTGCGCCGTTTTGCTATGATAGCCCGCGGCGTGTTACGAATCTTACAATGCGTAACACTGACAAGGTGATTTAAGCGGCGTTGCAATTCTGTGCGCCGATAACCGGGAGGCGCCCATGCACATTCCAGATAATTATCTGTCCCCGCAGACGGATGCCGTCATGGCAGTGGCAATGGTGCCCGTTTGGGTCCACTGCATCAAAAAGGTGCGTGCCACGCTCGATCGCGAGCACATGGCTTTCCTGGGCATCTGCGCCGCATTTTCCTTCTTGCTCATGATGTTCAACGTGCCGCTGCCCGGCGGCACCACGGGTCACGCCGTCGGCGGCGCGCTCATCGCGCTGCTGCTGGGCCCGGAGGCCGCGGCCATTGCTGTCTCGGTCGCGCTGGCGCTACAGGCACTACTGTTTGGCGACGGCGGCATCCTGTCCTTTGGCGCCAACTGCTTTAACATGGCCTTCGTGCTGCCGTTTGCCGCTGCTATCGTGTTCCGTGCGCTCAACAGCCGTCTGCACGACAAGAGCTGGGGCACCTCGGTTTCGGCCATCGTAAGCGGCTGGGTCGGCCTGTGCCTGGCGGCCCTGTGCGCGGCAATCGAGTTTGGTATTCAGCCGATGCTCTTTACCAACGCTTCGGGCGCGCCGCTGTACTGCCCCTTCCCGTTGTCTATTGCCATTCCTGCCATGATGATCCCGCATATGCTGGTTGCCGGCGTGGTCGAGGGCGTGGCGACGGCTGCGATTTACGGTTTCATTAAGAAGACGGCGCCGAGCGTTATCGTCGGGCCCGAGGCCGTCGATGGCCAGCTTGCTGCCGAGGGCGCTGCTGCCAAGAAGACCTCGCTGGTCCCCACACTCATCCTGGTTGCCGTGCTTGTCGTGGCCACGCCGCTGGGCCTGCTGGCCACGGGTGACGCCTGGGGTGAGTGGGACGCCGAGGGCGCCGCGACCGCCGTTCAGGAGGCTGGTGACAACAGTCTGCAGACTTCGGTCGGCCTCGATACCCCGACCTTTGCCGACGCTCTGCCCACGGGCGATTATCTGCAGGCCTATTCCGAGGAGCAGGGTCTTGGCTTTGCCGGCCAGGCCGCGATGTATATTCTTTCGGGCGTGATTGGCGTGGCGGTGCTCACCATCGCATTCCGTCTGATTTCGCTGACGGTCAAGGAAAGCGGTGCTCATGGCAATAGCCAAGCTGCCTAGCTGGCTTGCGGCCGAGGAGCGATACGAGCCCGCGGGGGTTCGGCATCGAGTGATGCAAAAGAATGTCCTGCACCTGGCGAGCCTGCTTGAGCGGGTTCGCCTGGGTGGAGGCGCGCACGAGGGCGGGTCGATGGTCGACCGCGCCCTTTCTTGCGTTTCGGCTCCGGTGCGCCTGGTGGGGATGTTCGTTTGCGTCCTGTGCGTGTGTCTGACGCAGAGCCCGCTGTACCTCATGCTGATGGCGGCTATCGCACTGGTGCTCGTTGCCGTGCGCCCCGTACGCGGACTGCGGGCAACCTTTGTGCCGGCGCTTGGCGCTGCGGGGCTCGCGGTGGTTCTGGCGCTGCCCGCCTTGCTGCTGGACGCTTCTGCCGCGGGCGCCATGCTCAAGATTGCGCTCAAGACCTTCATTAATGTGTCGCTAGTGCTGGGCGTTTCGTGGACCCTCACGTGGAGCCGCATGTCGGCGTCGCTCAAGATGCTGCATCTACCCGACGAAGTTATCTTTACGTTTGATATGGCGCTCAAGCACATCGAGGTGCTGGGTCGCACGGCGCACAATCTGTGCGAATCGGTCATGCTGCGCAGCGTGGGTCGTGCGCCTGCGGGTTTTTCGCGCACCGACTCGCTGGCGGGTATCATGGGCATGACGTTTATCAAGGCGATGGAATGCAGCCGCGCGATGGACGAGGCTATGCTTTGCCGCGGCTTTGCCGGTGCGTATCCGGCGCCCGCGCGTGTCGGGTTTGGCTGGCGCGATGCGGTCTATGCGGCCGGCGTGGCGCTGCTGGCAGTGTTGTGCGCCGTGCTGTAGACGCTGCTGGTTTCGACTGGGGATGCAAATAGGGAAGGGCGACGTTTTGACGATCGATATGAATAGTGCGGCGGGCACGAACGGCGCGCGCGCCGAGGCCATGCCGCTCATCGAGCTGCGCGACGTGGTGTTCTCCTATGCGGGGCATACGGTTGTCGATGGTGTGTCGCTGCAGGTCGATCGTGGTGAACTCGTTGCCCTGCTCGGTCCCAACGGCTGCGGCAAGACGACGATCATGCGCCTTATCAACGGCCTTGAGCTCGCGGACGCAGGGGCATACCTGTTCGACGGGCATGTGATCGATGCGGCGTTTCTAAAGGATTCCGCGGCTGCTCAGCGTTTTCATCAGCGCGTGGGCTTTGTGTTCCAGAATGCCGATGCCCAGCTCTTTTGCGCTACGGTGGGCGAGGAAGTTGCTTTTGGTCCCGCGCAGATGGGGCTGCCGGCAGACGAGCTCGAGCGCCGCGTGCGCGATGCCATGGAACTGTTCCAGGTTACCGATCTGGTCGATGCCTCGCCTTATCAGCTTTCGGGCGGGCAAAAGAAGCGTGTTGCGCTGGCTGCCGTCGTGTCGATGAACCCCGATATCCTGGTGCTCGACGAGCCTACCAATGGACTTGACGAGGACTCTTGCGACATCGTGGTCAACTTCCTGCTGGCCTATGTTGCTGCCGGTAAGACGGTCTTGATGAGTACACATCATCAGGATTTGGTGCGACGCCTGGGTGCCCGCGCCATCTATATCGATCGATACCACCATGTGGTCGAGGCACCTTCGCCGTCGTATGGAACCGAAAGCGGTGCTACGGACTAGTTGCTGCGTAGAGCGTGCGTAGCCGCCCGCGCGGCTTTGCCGTGATGGTATAGTTATCCAGGTTTTTATGGGGGTGGCTATGCCAAGCTGGAACATTCATATCGCTCAGACGGAGCGTTTGCTGGAGCGCACCGGTGCGCTTGCCAATAGCGTGCGCGACCGCAATGCCTTTTTGTTTGGCTGCGTGGTTCCGGATATCTTCGTGGGCTATATGGTCCCTGGCATCGCCGATCCCATCCCGTACCGCATTACGCACTTTGCCAAGCCTGAGCCCATCCCTAAGCCTCGTGAGCATGAGTTCTGGGATACCTATGTGGCACCGTTGCTTAATAGTTCGCCCACCGGTGCGCCGGCCGCAGCGACCTCGATTATCGAGGAACGCGAGCGACTGAACCGCGTGCACTATCCCCAGCGTTACAAGGATGCCGAGCCGGTTGCCGGTCCCGGCACCTGTGAGTTCTCGCTTGCGTCCGAAGATGTGGCGCAGTCGCTGCTCGATTTAACACTGGGCGTCTGGTCGCATCTGGTGGCCGATACCGTATGGAATACGCGCGTGAATCAGTACCTGGAGGCGCACGGCGGCAAGCCATGTGAGGAGTTCCGCATTAAAAAGCAAGGCGACTTTGACTGGTTTGGCAAGACGCTCGGCATTGTTTCCATCCCGCGTGCGACCGATCGCCTGTATACCGCCGCGACGCGTTTTGGGCAGTATCCCATCCATAAAGAATATGTGCTCAAGACCATCGGCGTTATGCACGAGATTGTACGCGAAAACCCCGGCGAGCCCGATCATCCGCCGTATCGCCTGCTAACTGAGGAGTTCTTCGACTCAACGTTTACCGAGGTCATCGAGCTGACCGAGGCAGGCTTTGCGGCTCGCGTTGCTGCTTCTGACGTTCCGGCAGTCCCCCTGATCGCTAGCTGCTAGCCGGCCGGCTTTACGGAGAACAGTTCATCCCAATTGACCAACAGCTCCCGTCGCAGGCGTCTTCGGTGGTGCGCTCGGCATCGGAGAGGCTTGCGACTGAACGCAAATCGATGAGGCGGCATATGAAGAAGGTCTTAAAAAAGCCCGGAAGGCAATGCCTTCCGGGCCCTTTGCAATGCAAGTGTGCTTGCAAGTACGACTTAGCGCACCTGAGCGACGTAAGCGACGTTGGTCGAGGAGACCTTGTCCTCGAGCTGGACGCTCATGCGGGGATCGCCAGCGGTGGCGACGGTCAGGTCGCCGGCCTCGACGTAGCCGAGCTCCTTAGCGGTCTCGATCGCCTTGACGATCGTGCCGTTGACGGTGCCCTGGGTAATCTCGGCCTGGTGCGGGATAACGCCCCAGTACATGATCATCTGCTGGACGGCCCACTCGTGGCGGGAGAACGCGCAGATCGGCATGTTGGGACGGAAGTGCGAGATCAGGCGAGCAGTACGGCCGGTGGTCGTCGGCACGGTGATGCACTTGGCGCCAACGGTGGTGGCCATGTTCACAGCGGACATACCCACAACGTTGTTGACAACGCGGGTGCCGTGAGCGTCAGCCGGAACCTCGAGCGGAGCGTGAGCCGGGAGGTACTTCTCGGTCTCGAGAGCAATGCTGGCCTGCATCTTGACGGCCTCGACCGGGTACTTACCGGCAGCGGACTCGCCGGACAGCATAACGGCGTCGGTGCCGTCGTAAATGGCGTTAGCAACGTCGGCAACCTCGGCGCGCGTCGGGCGCGGGTTCTGCTGCATGGAGTCGAGCATCTGCGTAGCGGTGATAACGGGCTTGTAGGCCGCGTTGCACTTGGCGATGATCTCCTTCTGGATGTGCGGAACGAGCTCGGGCTTGATCTCGATGCCCAGGTCGCCACGGGCGACCATGATGCCGTCGGAAGCCTCGAGGATCTCGTCGAAGTTCTCGACGCCCAGGGCGCACTCGATCTTCGGGAAGATCGTCACGTGCTCGCCGCCGTTCTCGCGGCAAAGCTCGCGGATGCCGCGGACGGACTCGCCGTCGCGGATGAAGGAAGCGGCGATGTAGTCGATGTTCTCGGTCAGGCCAAAGAGGATGTCCTGACGATCGCGCTCGGTGATGGCGGGCAGCGAGATGTTGACGTTGGGCATGTTGACGCCCTTGCGCTCGCCGATCAGGCCGTCGTTCTTAACGACGCAGGTCATGTCCTGGCCGTCGACGGACTCGACCTCGAGGGCAACCAGGCCGTCATCGATCAGGATGAGGGAGCCCTTCTCGACCTCGGAGGGCAGAGCCAGGTAGTCGAGGGAGATGTGCTCAGAGGTGCCGTGGAAATCCTCGGTCGTGGGCTGAGCGGTGACGACGATCTTGTCGCCGGTCTTGACGGCAACCTTCTTGCCGTCGACCAGAAGGCCGGTGCGGACCTCGGGGCCCTTGGTGTCGAGCAGGATGCCGACGGGCATACCGAGCTCCTTGGAAATACGACGGACGCGCTCGATGCGACCGTGGTGCTCGTCGTAGGAGCCGTGCGAGAAGTTAAAACGGGCGACGTTCATGCCCGCCTTGATCATCTCGCGGATGGTCTCGTCGCTATCGCAGGCGGGACCCATGGTGCATACAATCTTGGTGCGCTTGTACATTCAGACCTCCATCTGACATCGTCTTGCGCTGATAGATAAACCATAAGAAATAAAACCGAGTTGATTATAACGAAATGGCGTCCGAATACCCCAAAAAATCGACCGTATGCCGAATTAGAAGTTCATTTTTTGCGGAAAAACGGTATATGCAAAAACTTTACCAACCGTTCTAACCGCTGCTATCTGGGCGATATTTCAATTTGATGATGCGCCGAAGAAAAAACGTTTTATCAGTATTGAGCATCACACGGTCTGCACCGTTGCTTATGGACCATATTTCCAAATGGATTGTTTTGGCTAGACGCGTTGCTTTGGGGTACCATAGCTCCACTATCAACTGCCGCTCAGCACGGCAGCCTTGATGAGCCCTTGCCCTTCTCCTGGGAATTATGATCGGGCATCAATCTGCTGAGTGGCCCGAATCCCAGGAGGGGACTCTATATGCAAAAGGAATACCTGTCCGCCGCGGCGGAGGTGCTCAGCGACCAAGGTGTCGATGAGAACCTCGGCCTGAGCGACGACGAGGCGTCGTCGCGCCTCGCTAAGACAGGCCCTAACAAGCTCGAGGAAGCCGAGAAGACGCCGCTGTGGAAGCGCTTCTTTGAGCAGATGGCCGACCCCATGGTCATCATGCTGATCGTTGCCGCCGTCATCAGCGCGCTCACGGGCATGGTCAAGGGCGAGGCGGACTTTGCCGATGTCGCCATCATCATGTTCGTCGTTATCGTCAACTCGGTGCTGGGCGTGGTCCAGGAGGCTAAAAGCGAGGAGGCTCTCGAGGCCCTGCAGGAGATGAGCGCGGCGCAGTCCAAGGTGCTGCGCGACGGCAAGCTCGTGCACCTGCCGAGCGCCGAGCTCGTGCCCGGTGACGTGATCATGCTCGAGGCGGGCGACTCCGTCCCGGCCGACTGCCGCGTGCTCGAGAGCGCCACGATGAAGATCGAGGAGGCCGCCCTTACCGGCGAGTCCGTGCCCGTCGAGAAGCATGCCAACGTGATCGAGCTCGCCGCCGGCACCGACGACGTGCCGCTCGGCGACCGCAAGAACATGTGCTACATGGGCTCCACCGTGGTGTACGGCCGTGGCCGCGCCGTCGTAGTCGGTACCGGTATGAACACCGAGATGGGTAAGATCGCCGGCGCCCTGGCCGAGGCCAAGGAAGAGCTCACGCCGCTGCAGGTGAAGCTTGCCGAGCTCAGCCGCATCCTCACCATTATGGTTATCGTCATCTGCGTCGTCATCTTTGGCGTTGATATCATCCGCCACGGCGTGGGCAACGTTCTTACCGACCCGACCGCCCTGCTCGATACCTTTATGGTCGCTGTCTCGCTTGCCGTCGCCGCCATCCCCGAGGGCCTGGTTGCCGTCGTGACTATCGTGCTTTCGCTCGGCGTGACCAAAATGGCCAAGCGCCAAGCGATTATCCGTAAGCTTTCTGCCGTCGAGACTCTCGGCTGCACGCAGACCATCTGCTCCGACAAGACCGGTACCCTTACCCAAAACAAGATGACCGTCGTCAAGCACGAGCTCGCTGCGCCTAAGGAGAAGTTCCTGGCCGGAATGGCGCTGTGTTCCGATGCCCAGTGGGACGAGGACCTGGGCGAGGCCGTGGGCGAGCCGACTGAGTGCGCGCTCGTCAACGATGCCGGCAAAGCTGGTCTTACTGGCCTGACTGCCGAGCACCCGCGCGTGGGCGAGGCCCCGTTTGACTCGGGCCGCAAGATGATGTCCGTGGTCGTCGAGACCCTGGACGGCGAGTATGAGCAGTACACCAAGGGCGCGCCCGACGTGGTGATCGGCCTGTGCACCCATATCTACGAGGGCGATAAGGTCGTCCCCCTGACCGAGGAGCGTCGCGCCGAGCTCGTGGCCGCCAACAAGGCCATGGCCGACGAGGCTCTGCGCGTGCTGGCGCTGGCAAGCCGCACCTACACCGAGGTCCCGAGCGACTGCAGCCCCGCTGCGCTCGAGCACGACCTGGTCTTCTGCGGCCTGTCCGGCATGATTGACCCTGTCCGCCCCGAGGTCGCCGACGCCATCCGCGAGGCCCACGACGCCGGTATTCGCACCGTCATGATCACGGGCGACCATATCGACACCGCCGTGGCCATTGCCAAGCAGCTGGGAATCGTCACCGATCGCAGCCATGCCATCACCGGTACCGACCTCGATCGCATGAGCGACGAGGAGCTCGACGCGCACATCGAGGATTACGGCGTGTACGCCCGCGTTCAGCCCGAGCATAAGACCCGCATCGTCGAGGCTTGGAAGTCGCGCGACCAGATCGTGGCCATGACGGGCGACGGCGTCAACGACGCCCCGTCCATCAAGCGCGCCGACATCGGCGTGGGCATGGGCATCACCGGTACCGACGTCACCAAGAACGTTGCCGACATGGTGCTCGCCGACGACAACTTCGCCACCATCATCGGTGCCTGCGAAGAGGGCCGTCGCATCTACGACAACATCCGCAAGGTCATCCAGTTCCTGCTTTCGGCCAACCTTGCCGAGGTGTTCTCGGTGTTTATCGCCACGCTCATCGGCTTTACCATCTTTCAGCCGGTGCAGCTGCTGTGGGTGAACCTGGTCACCGACTGCTTCCCCGCGCTCGCGCTGGGCATGGAGGATGCCGAGGGCGACATCATGAAGCGCAAGCCGCGCAACGCCAAGGACGGCGTCTTTGCCGGACATATGGGTCTGGACTGCGTGGTCCAAGGCCTGATCATCACCGTGCTGGTGCTGGCGAGCTTCTTTGTGGGCGTGTACTTTGACATGGGCTACATCCACATCGCCGATATGATCGCCGGCAATGCCGACGAGGAAGGCGTGATGATGGCGTTCATCACGCTCAACATGGTCGAGATTTTCCACTGCTTCAATATGCGCAGCCGTCGTGCGTCGCTGTTCACCATGAAGAAGCAGAACAAGTGGCTGTGGGCTTCCGCCGCGCTGGCACTGGTGCTGACGGTGATCGTGACCGTGCAGCCGACGCTTGCCGAGATGTTCTTCGGCCCCGTGACGCTTGAGCTCAAGGGCGTTCTTGCCGCTTTGGGCCTGGCCTTCCTGATCATCCCGCTGATGGAGATCTACAAGGCGATCATGCGCGCTGTGGAGAAAGAGTAGGTCGAAAGGCTATCCTTCCCACCGGCCCGACCGCCTGCGGGGTTTCCACGGGCACGTCCTCGCGCTTCGCGCTGCGGGATGTGCCCTTAGGAAACCCCTCCCGGCGGGCGGGCCTTCGGATAGCCTCTCGGGACCATGAGCTGAGGGAAAGTTTGTGAGCTGGTCGGGCTTTGCCCGGCCAGCTCTTTTTGATTTAAAATACCTGCTCAGTTGTGATTTATGGTGCTGGGAGGCGCTTGTGGGCAAGGCTAAGGCTAAAGCGAAGAAAAAGACGACGGGGGCGCGGGCTAAGCGCGATCGTCGTCGGAAGCTTGCGACCGAGGCCCCCGCGTCTGCCGAGGAGTTGTTGGCGAGCGTACCGGGGCTTGACGCGCTGCAGGACGTTCCGGCGTTTGATGACCTGCCGGTCGATGGGACCCAGCAGGCGGCATTTGACGACTTTTGCGCACATGCTGAGGAGCCCGAGCAGATGCGGCTGGGTGCCGTGGTGCGCTTGGATCGCGGGTTTCCGCTGGTGGCGACTGCCGACGATACCTTCCGCGCCGAGCATGCAGTGGGGTTTGCCAAGTCGCGCGGCGAGGACGAGGTCCTGCTGCCTGCCGTGGGCGACCGTGTGGCGGTGCGCCGCGCTCCCGGGCACGATATGGGCGTGATTGAGTGCGTGCTGCCGCGCCGTACGAGCTTTGAGCGTTGGCGCGGCCGTGCCCGTGGAGAGCGCCAGGTGCTCTGCTCCAACGTGGATA
>CAJMRO010000036.1:0-15742 GCA_905215825.1 uncultured bacterium | reverse complement strand
CCTGCTTTGCTGCGGCCACCGCGTCATCCTCGTGGTTCTCGCCATCGGTGATCACGATGATCGCCCTGCTGTGCTCGCTCTGGGCGCTGAACCCCCGGACCGCCGTGCTGATCGCATCCCCGATCGCCGTTCCCTGAATCGGGATGGACTCCGTGGAGATGGAATTAAGGAACATCTTTGCACTCACATAGTCGGAGGTGATAGGCAGCTGGACGAACGATGTGCCGGCGAACACTATCAGTCCAATCCTGTCGTCCTTAAGTTTGTCGGTGATTCTGGAGATGGCCAGTTTGGCCCTTTCCAGCCTGTCAGGAGAATAATCCTGGGCGAGCATCGAGTTGGACACGTCCAGGACGATCATGATTTCGGCTCCCTTTATCTTGTGATCCTTGAGTTTAGCTCCGATCTGAGGCCTTGACAGGCCGATCACGAAAAAGAAGAACGCCAGCGAGAGCAGCACTGTCCTGACCCACAGCTTGCCACGCGACCAGGACGGCATCAGCTCGTTCACGAGAGCCTCGTCGCCGAACCTGCGAAGACGACGGCGCCTGCCCCAAAGCCATAGTCCCATTCCAAGAAAGAAGAACGGGATCAGCAACAAAAGCAAAAGATAATGCGGCGCGGCGAAAATTATCATGGCAACCTCCTTATCAACAGTTTAATGACAAACTCCAGCAGCAAGCAGATCAAGGCGGCCAACGCATAGGAGCCGAACAACTCCTTGTAGACAGGGAAACTGTCGATCGTCGTCCTCGCCTTCTCCATCTTGTTGATGTCTGAATATATCTCCGCAAGCTTCGTGTTGTCGGTGGCCCTGAAATAGCGGCCTCCAGTCATTGAGGCTATGCTGGAAAGCAGTTTCTCATCGAGTTCGACCTTAAGGTTCTGCATCTGGACTCCCCACGGAGTCATGACCGGATAAGGAGCCTCGCCATTGGCGCCCACACCGATTGTGTAGACTCTGATTCCGTAGGTCTTGGCGATCTCGGCGGCGTCGGTGGAACCCTTGACGGTGGCACGGAAGTCCTCGTCCATGAGCGCCTCGGCGACCTTGGACAGGATCTTGAGGTGCGTAGTGCCGGCCTGGGCACCGGGGATGAGCAGGGCGATAGCCACGTTGACGGGAGCGCCGTCCATGGTGTCCCAACCGGTCACGCCGGACTCGTCCTTGACGACGATGACGGCAGCCTCGGTAATGGCGTCGGACTTGGCATGCGGGATGGCGAAGCCCTCCATCATGCCCGTGGTGCCCTCGGACTCGCGGGCCAGGAAGGCGTTCATCACGGCGTCGGCGTCGCTGGCGATACCGGCCTTGACGGCCTGGTTGGAAACGAAGCTCAGAGCCTCGTCACGAGAAGCGAAGTCCTCGGCGACAAAGACATTCTCGACCTTCACGAAGTCGGCAGCCTCGGCCTTGGGGGCCTCGACGGCAGCGGCCTTGGGAGCCTCAACCGGCTTGGCTGCAGGAGTGGCCTTCTGGTTCTTCTCAAAGTCGTACTTCTTGAAGGCCACGAAAAGGATGCCACCGACCACAGCGCCGATGAGGATCGCGAGGACCCAAAGCGGACCGTTCTCGACAACGGGCAGGACCAGGAAGCCACCGTGAGGCGCCGGATCGTGAACGTTGAACATAATGGTCAGGATCGAAGCGATAGAGGAACCGAGCATCATGATGGGCATGACGGGCCAGATGTTCTTGGTCATGAACGGAATGGCGCCCTCGGTGATGTGGGTGCAACCAAGGATGAGGTTGACGACACCGGCGTCGTGATCCTCCTGGCTGAAGTACTTCTTGCCGACAACGACGGCAAAGGTGGTGATCAGCGGCGGAACGATGCAGGCGGCGGAGACGGCAGCCATGAAGTTGGTGCCGAAGTTATAGGTATCGGTGCCAACACCGGCGGCCAGAGCCTCGGTGAGCATAGCGGTACCGGTGACGTAAGCAGCCTTGTTGACCGGGCCGCCCATGTCAAAGGCGCACATGCAGCCAATGGCAAGACCCAGGACAACGGCGCCAGAGGCGGACAGGCCCTTGAGGAAGTCCATCATGGCGGTGTTGATGGCAGCCATGGGGCCGGAAATGCCGAGCATGACCAGGCCGACGATAGCCGTCGAGAACAGCGGGTACAGGAAGATAGCCTTGAGGCCGTCCAGATTCTTGGGCAGACCGGCAAAGACCTTCTCGAGCAGCAAGATGACATAGCCGGCAAGGAAGCCGCCGACGATGCCGCCCAGGAAGCCGAAGCCCACGCCGGCGCCACCGGCATCGATCATGCCGGTCTCGGCGTTAACAGGCAGGCCCTGGATGGCGATCATACCGGCAACAAAGCCGGGGACGAGCGCCGGGCGCTTGCCGATGGATTCGGCGATGTAGGCGGAAAGCACCGGAACCATAAGGTTCATGGCGATGCCGCCGATGATCTTGAGCATCGCAGCAAAGCTGTTGTAGTCAGACGCCGTCGAATCGAAGGACGTAATGCCCCACAGGAACGAGACAGCGGTCAGAACACCACCAGCAACAACGAAGACCAGCATGTGGCTGACGCCGTTCATGAGGTGCTTGTAGATGACGTGGCCGATGGACTCCTTCTCCTCGACCTCATCCTCGACATCGGCAGCGGCTGCAACCGTGCTGTCGCCCTTGGCGGCGAGCGCGCGGTCAATCAGCTTACCGGCGGCCTCAACGGACAGGGCCTTGGAAACACCAACGGAAACCATGGGCTTACCGGCGAAACGCTCAGCCTGGACATCCTTGTCGGCTGCGACGACGACGGCCTTGGCACCAGCGATCTCACTCTTGGTGAGCTCGTTCTCGACACCGACCTGGCCATGAGTCTCGACCTTAATGGTCAGACCGCGCTCGGCAGCTGCCTTCTCCAGCGCCTCCTTCGCCATGAAGGTGTGCGCAATGCCGGTCGGGCAACCGGTCGCGGCGATGATGTCAAACTTAGCCATGTGTCCCTCCTTCTTGAGTACAGCGCCCGCGGGCGCTCCCCTACACGCGCTTCGATGCGCGTTTTTCCACAACTGAAAGATACCAACCTACCGTCCGCGTGAGAAGAGCTAAGGTGCAAATCTCCGGTGAAAGGTTCTTTCATAACCGTAAACGGTAAGTGAAAGTTTACCATCAACACTTGAAACGGCAAGGTGTATCTTGTAATTGAAAATGCCCGTATACTATGGCATTGCAAATCAAGCTAGATTTTCATGCCAACCAGGAGCCATCCATGACCGATAGTAGCAAGAGCGCACTTTCCCTCATTAGCACCCATCAGGGATACAGCGAGTCCGAGCAGCGCATTGTCGACTATATATTGGAGCACCAGTCCGAGGCGCCACGCCTCACGGCCGCTCAGCTCTCGCGCGCCGCCGCCACGTCCGAGGCGACCGTTTCGCGCTTCTGCCGCAAGCTTGGCTTTGGTAGCTTCCGCAGCTTTCAGTTTTCGTTGGCGAGGGATTTGGAAAGCCAGCGTAACGAGGGCCTGACTGACGAGGTCTCGCTCGACAATATGGAGCAGAGCCTCAAGAATATCCTGGCTGCCAAGGTGAGCGAGCTTAATGCGACCATCGACGGGATCGACCACGATACGCTGGCGGCTGTTGTGCATGCCCTTAAGCATGCAGGGGTTATTGAGTTTGCAGCTGTGGGCAATACGAACGCGGTCGCGCTCGATGCGACGTTTAAGTTTTCGCAGCTGGGCCTGCGCTGCATGGCGAGCACCATTAGCGAGACATCAATCGGCTTTGCGCTCACGTTACGCCCGGGTGACGTCATCGTGCTTATCTCAAACTCCGGCAAATCGCGCCGATTGAATCGCATGGCAAAAGCGGCTCGCAACTGCGGCGCAACCGTAGTCGTCATCAGCAGTGACAGCAAATCCCCACTCGCGCGCCTGGCAGACTACACTTTTAATACCGTCAACCACGAAGCGCTGCTGACGACAGGCGACTTTGCGTTCTCTAAGATCAGCGCTACGATGATCATCGAAGTCATCTACAACTTCCTGCTGCCCGAGATTGAAGACGCCCGCGAGCATATCAGCTACTACGAGGAGCTCATCCAGCCGGACAAGGTCGTTGAGTAAAACGCGTAGTGGGACAAAAATTTCAGTCTATTTTGTCCCACCAACACCGCTGATACGATCTAGCCTCGAGCTTCTTCAAGCATCTGTTTGGCGTGCGCCAGGCTTGCCTCGGACTGATCGCCGCTCAACATGCGGGCGATCTCGGCGGTACGCGCTTCGCCGGTTACCTCGTCCAAATGCGTCTGGGGAACATCGCCCGGTTCCTTACTGACAACATAATGCTTGTCGGCCATGACGGCGACCTGCGCCAAGTGGGTTACGACAATCACCTGATGCGTAGCGGCGAGATCTGCCAGCACGCCCGCGAGCGCACGCGCCGTGGAGCCACCGACACCAGCATCGACCTCGTCAAACACCAGCGTATCGACACCGTCCGCGTTACCGAGGACAACCTTGCTTGCCAGCATGACGCGGCTGAGCTCGCCGCCCGACGCAATGCGGCGCAGGGGGCGTGGCGTCAAGCCGGCACCGCTGCGGTATAGCAGCTCGTAACTCGAAGGACCAACCGGCGTCCACTCAGCACGGGGAAGATCGCGCGACTCCCAGACGAGCTCGGCACTACCCATCTCCAGGCGAGCCATCTGGCGGCCAACCTCGTGACAGAAGCGCGGGGCCGCCGTATTGCGAGCGCGCTTAAGCGCCTTGGCGGCAGCAAACAGTTCGTGCTCCGCCGCGCCAAGCGCTTCACGCGCCATTTTGATCTGTTCATCGCCATTATCAACCAGCGAAAGCAGCTCTTGCGAGCGATCACGCATGGCAAAAACATCGTCCATGGTCGGACCCCACTGACGCAGCAGGCCCTTGAGGTCGGAATACCGCTCGCGCATGCGAGCGAGCTCGCGCGGGTCGAAGGCGACCCCATCGCGATAGGCGCGCAGCTCGTTGGCACAATCCTCAAGCGAGATGCAGGCATCCGAAAGCGTCTCGGCAATGTCGCCCAGTTTGCGATCGACGGTAGCCATTCGGGAAAGCTCTGCCACGGCGCTGTTCACGGCATCGAGCGCTCCCCCTTCGGCGGCAAGCGATGCATGGGCATCGTTAGCTGTGGCAACCAGTACCTCGGCATGTTCGGAGCGCGGCAGCAATTCCTCGAGTTCCTCATACTCGCCCGGCTTAGGGTCGACCTCGCCGATGCGCTCGAGGGCAAAGCGCGCCTCCTCGACACGACTCCCCTGCGCACGCGAGGCCTCCTCAACGCGACGGACCTCCTTGGCAGCCGCGCGCGAGGCTTTAAAGCAAGTACGGTAGTGCTCGAGTGCCTCGAGCGCAGAGCGCCCCGCCCAGGCATCGACCATGGCAACGTGATGCGCCGGGTCGAGGAGGCGCTGGTGCTCGTGCTGACCGCACAGATCCATCATCACGCCGACGCGCTCCGAAAGCTCGCGCACGCTGGCGATGCGGCCGTCAATCCTCACGCGGCTGCGGCCCTCGGCAGAAAGGCTGCGCTGGACCGTGAAGCCCTCCGTGTCGTGCGGGCCGTCAAACAGGCGTGCCTCGACGCTCGCCAGCGCCTCGCCCTCGCGCACCGTCGACGAATCCGCACGCTCGCCCAAAATAAGCTTAAGGGCCGAGAGCAGCGCGGTCTTGCCGGCGCCGGTCTCGCCTGTCAGGACAGTCAGGCCGGCACTCGGCACCAGCGTCGCCTCACGAATGAGTGCAATGTTAGAAACCTGCAGCTCATCGATCATGACGGACTCCGTAGAATACGCGGCTCACCGAGTTGTAAAAACTCTCGGGGCCGTAGTCGAGCAGCAGCACATCGCCTGGGCCTCGGCGCACGGCCACGCTCTCGACCGTGCCGTCGCAGGTAATAAACTGTCCATCGATAGCGATCGCCGGAACGCTCGGGCGATCATCGGACATAAAGATTTCGACGACATCACTCGGCGAAGTCAAGAAGGCACGGGCCTGAATGGTGTGCGGCGCAATGGGTACGCAGACCATACCCGTATAGTCGGGGCTCACAATGGGGCCACCGGCACTGAGCGCGTACCCCGTAGAACCAGTCGCCGTGGACACGACCACGCCGTCGCCACGCAGTCGATCGATATGGTGGCCCGACACCGTGATGTCGAACTCAACCATATCGGACAGGGGGCCGCGCGTGAGCGCCATGTCGTTGAGGGCGAACGTGCGCACGACATCCTTCGTGCCATCGTCGCGCACGGACACGATATCCGCGGCGATGGTGGCGCGACGGCTCACGTGCAGCTCGCCGGAAAGGGCGTCGCTCACGACCTGCAGAATGTCGCGCTCCTCGGGGCTCGCAGCAGTTAAAAAGCCCAGGTGACCATAGGAAAGACCGAGGATAGGAATCTCGCGATGGTTGAGGATGCGGGCAGCGCGCAGCAACGTACCGTCGCCGCCGAGCGTAATGACCAGATCGGAGCCGTCAATATCAGGCGTGCTTTGAATCTTCGATCGCTGGTCGGCAGCCCATGCGACCTCATAGCCCTGGCGCGTCAGCCAAAGCTCGAGCATCAGGCCGCTCTCAACCGCCTCTTGCTTGTAGTAATTGGGAACCAGAAAGACCTTCATAGCGTTGCAGCTTTCTCGCTCAAAACCGATACCTGGAATTGCAGCTCGTCTTGCGTGCGGTCGCCGGGGTCAAATCTCGTGCCGTACAGGAAAAACTCAACGTTTCCCTTGGCACCATGAATGGGCGACACGCACACATCGACCGGGAACAGCCCCTTGGCAGCAAAGAGTTCAACTGCCGCAACGAGTGTATCGCGGCGCACGGCGGGATCGGTCACAATGCCGCCCTCACCCACCAGCGCCGCCGGAGCCTCAAACTGCGGCTTTACAAGCGTGCAGAATGCACCCGTAGGCGCCAGGCACGCCAGCACCGCATCGATAATGTTCGCGATGCTGGTAAACGAGACATCACACACAGCCAGGTCGATGGCGCCGGCATAGCCAAGCTCAGGCAGCTGCGTCACGTTTGTGCGCTCATGCAGCGTCACGCGATCGTCCTGACGTAACGACCAATCGAACTGGGCGCGACCAACGTCCACCGAGACAACGGTCGCAGCTCCGCGCTTGAGCAGGCAATCGGTAAAGCCGCCGGTAGAGCAGCCCACATCCAGACAGGCAAGGCCCGTCGGATTGATACCAAACGTATCAAGCGCGCCTTCGAGCTTAAGACCGCCGCGGCCAACATAGGGAATGCGCCCCTTCACGTGCAACGGCAGGCCCGGGGTCACCTTAAGGCCCGGCGAAGTCAAGCGCTCGCCGCCACTCGAGACCAAGCCAGCCATAAGAGTGCGAAGGGCATCCGCGCGATCGGCGCAGATGCCCTGTGAAATCAGTTCGTCATCAAGACGCACGCGTTTCATGAATGCCATCAACCATTCGTATCCGGAGATGCGGCCTAGCTATCCTGGGATTCGTTTGCCGCATCCTCATCGTATTCCTGCTCGAGCTTGTCGGCCTCACGCGGCGTCAGCTCAAACTTGTCGACCATGTCGACCGCACGGGAGCCCAGCTCAATCGCCTCGTCAAACAAATCGAGCGAACGCTCCAAGGACGTATCCTTGGAGCGAACGGTAGCTATGATCTGGTCCAAGCGGTCCGAAATCTCGTCGAAGTTGCGGACGGAACCCTCTGGCATGGCTACTCCTCGACGGTACCGGTCTCGGCCTCGGCGACCTCAGCAGCGTCCACGTCCTCGGACAGCACGCCAGTCTCGGCCTGGGCAACCGCAACCTTTGCGGCAGCCTCGGCAGCCTGTGCCTCCTCGCGAGCGCGATCTTCGGCCAGCAGCTCCTGGTATAGGTCCTCGCCCGGCAGCTCCTCGCTGCGAGCGATCTTACCCAGCACGCCGTTGACGAACGACGCGGACTGGTCGGTGCCATAGGCCTTGGCAAGCTCGACGGCCTCGTTAATCACGATGGCGTCAGAGACCTCCTCGTCGGTGAGGAAACGCATCTCGTAAACGGCGATACGCAGCAGATTACGGTCGGCGCCGGGCATGCGCATAAGATCCCAGTTCTTGGCAACGGAGCGCAGAGCACAGTCGATGCGGTCGATATGCTCGTAGGCACCTCGGCACAGCTCCAGCGCATAGGGATCGAGGGGACCCTTCGAGATCAGGAAATCACCCTCGAGGACGCGCTCGAGCGGGCTGTCCGTGGCCTCGGCCTGGAACAGAAGCTGAAGCGCCTGACTGCGGGCAAGAGTTCGCCCGCGATAAACCTTAAGGCTCAAAGGTTACTCCTTGGGGAAAACGAGGCCGTCGATGCAAACGTCAACACGCTCAACCTCAACGCCAACCTGGGCATCGATGGCGGCGACCACGGCAGCGCGAACGGCCTCGGCGAGTTTCTTGAACGGATAGCCAAAGAACACCACGACACGCACGGTGAGTGCGAGCTTGTCGCCGACGACCTCGGCCTCGACCGCCGGCTCGGAAGCCGGGGCCTTGGACGAGAGCATCATGGAGACAAGGTTGGTGGCAAGGTCCTTGACGCCAACGGAGGCGATGCCCTCGACATCGGACACGGCGCGCGAGACGATGGCGGTCAGAACATCGGGCGAAATGCCGATGCCGTCAATCTTGATTTCCTGGGGCATGAGTCCTCCTAGAAAAGTTGGTTGCTAGACGCGGGAGACGAACTTGCCGTCGCGGGTGTCAACCTTGATGACCTCGCCCTCGTTGAGGTACATGGGGACCTGGATGACAGCGCCGGTGTCGATCGTGGCCGGCTTGGTGGAACCCTGGACGGTGTCGCCCTTAAAGCCCGGGTCGGTCTGGACGATGGTGGTCTCGATGAACATCGGCGGGGTCACGCCCATGAGCTCATCGTCGGCGAAGAGCAGCTGGCAGATGTCGTTCTCGCGCAGCCACTTGGAGTTCTCGCCCACCATGTCCTCGGGAACAGGAACCTGCTCATAGGACTCGTTGTCCATGAAGATGTAGTCGGTGCCATCGTTGTAGAGGTACTGGAACTCACGGGTGGTGAGCATGACGCTCTCGAACTTGGTGCCGGCGTTGCAGGTGTTCTCGACGACGCGGCCGCTCTTGATGTCGCGGGTCTTGTAGCGCACAAACGCGCCGCCCTTGCCCGGCTTGACATGCTGGAACTCGACGATGGTGTAGACCTTGTCCTTGATGCGGAGACCGAGGCCGTTCTTGAAGTCGGCGGTGGAAATGGTAGGCATAGCGACCTTTCTTGTTATGGGCAGAACGCACAAGCGTCCAAATTACATACGACAGAAATTATACACTTGCAGACGGCGCCTGCGGCGAGCGCATAAAAAGAGAACGCGGGGCGTCCGAATCAATCCGGACGCCCCGCCCCAAACTATCTACTGAAGTAAACTAGCAGTCGATAACGTGCAGGTCGTGCGGGGTCTTGGTGAAGGGCTCGTAGCCGTTCTCAGTGACCACGCCGTAGTCCTCAAGGCGTACGCCGCCCACGCCGGGCAGGTACACGCCGGGCTCCATGGTGATAACCGAGCCGACCTCGATGATATTCTTGCTTCGGTTGAAGTTGGGCAGCTCATGGATGTCGATGCCCACGCCGTGACCCAGACCATGGTTGTAGTAATCGCCATAGCCGGCATCGCCGATGATCTTCTTGGAAAGCTTGAAAATGTCGTTGCCCTCAACGCCCGGATGGATGGCGGCGACGCACTCCTCGTGCGTACGGCGCACGAGCGCGTACAGGTCGAGCTGCTCCTGGGTGGGCTCGCCCATCACGACGGTACGAGTCATGTCGGAGCGGTAGTCGCAGTATCCCGCGCCGTAGTCCATCAGGACAAAGTCGCCCTTCTCGATCACGCGGTCGCTCGGGACGGCATGCGGGTTGGCGGTGTTGGGGCCGCTCGCGACGATGGAACCGAAGGCCAGGCTGTCAGCACCGTTGGCGAACATAAAGTTCTCGAGCTCGTTGCGTACCTGTTTCTCGGTCATACCGGGCTTAATAAAGCCGAGCATGTGCTGGAAGGCGGCATCGGTGATCGACTGCGCATGGCGCATGAGTTCAATCTCCTCGGCGTCCTTGATGGCGCGCATCTTGCGGATGTCGTCGTGCATCAGCGGCAGCATACAGGCGACGGAGCGGTCCTCCAGGCCGCGCTGAATACCCTGGTAGAAATTAATCTGCATATCGTCCTCGACAGCGCAGACGCGGCATTTGTTGGCCGCGATCTTGCCGGCGACCCAACCGGGGATGGTGCCCTCATCCATGTCGTAGACCCAAGGGCTGCCGGCGGGCGTGTTCTCCTCAAAGCTATTGAGGTAGCGCGAGTCGGTGTGAAACAAGCACTGGTCGGCCGTAATAAACGCAGCGTGCGGGAACTCGAAGGTGTAGTCGAAGACGCCCTTCACGCCCGTAAGCCAACGAAGGTTGGCCTCGTCGCGCACCACGATGGCGTCGTAGCCACGTTCGACCATCAGGGCACGGACACGCTCGATACGACCGGCAGGACCGGCAGCAAACTCAGACATGCAGATTCCTTTCTTGTTATCTCTATATAGACGGGACGGGTCTCAACCGAACGACGGAATCGCATGCGATCCGAAACCGATTGGAAACCCGCCCCTCAACATGATACGAAAGACGATGGAAGTCAATAAATCTTAGAGAAGTTCTTTGCGAGAAGCCAGGTAGGCGTGAGCATGGCGCTCAAGAACCTCGTCCTCAACGTTCGTTAGGCGAATGGCGCCGAGTGCCGCGGGCAGCGGCAACATGCTGCGGTTCGAGCGTGCAAACTGCTGCTTGCGGAACTCCTCGATATATGCGGCAGACTCCAGATTGAAGGCAAGTTCCTCGATACCAAAGTCCTCCAAGCAGTCATCGACCTCAAAGACGTAATCGATATCGAAATCGCAGGCATCATGTGCTAGGCGCGCCTCAAAGCGCATGCCCTCGGACAACAGCTGGTAGGCAGGGACCTGCGAAGCGGCATCGCCCAAGCAAGCGCGCAAGGTACGCTCCCCCGTCTTGCCAAAATCGAGCGCATGGCGGGCGCTCGGGTTCGTGGCCATCAGTACGTCCTTGCGGGCAGTCTGAGACCATTGAACGGCATTGACGAGTGCGACCTCTTCGCCCGCGAGAATCTCGGGGACGGTCTCAGTAAACTGATTCCAGCGGGACTTACTGCTCGAAAGCATGGTGCCAACAAGTACCGCATAGCCAAGCTTAAGGTCCTCGGGGCTGGCCTCGCGAATAAGGTCGAGGTTGCACACGACCAAGCCCGGCTCGGGACGGAACGCGATAGCGGGAAGCGCATTCGCCGACGAGGCGACGAGCGGCTTCATGGTCGTCGCGACCGTGAGCATGGCGTCGAAGGTCGTCGGCAGCAGCGCGCACTCGGTGCGACCGCACCACTGGTTGGCGCACCAGCTAACAACCGAGCAGGTTGCGGCATCGCCAACGGCGACAACCAGATCGTCGCAGGTAACGCCGTTGGCAGACAGGGCGCCAAACATAGCATCAGCATCAGCCAGCGTGGCACCAGCAGACGAAACCTCGAGGACTAGCGGCGACACGGCAAAACCGGCGTCGACCAGCGCATGCTCGACGACTTCACCAAAACGCTCGGATGTGGCGGTGTTCCAAACGACCATCGCGCGCTTAGGCTTGCCCACGGCCGAGGCAAACATACGCGACAGTTCATCGAACGCACCCAATCCGACACGGACATCGACGCTGCGGTTTTGGAAATTGATCAGTTGACGGCGAATCATAGCAGCCCACGCTCCAAAAGCATCTCGGCACAAAGGTAGGAAACGTCCTCGAAGGACTTGTTGCGAATATCAAGGGTAAGGTCGGCGGCCTGACGATACAGCGGACGGCGATGCTCAAACAGGCGCGCAGCATGCTCGGGCGAACGGAAATCGGGGCGCGTGTCAGACCGACGAATCTGGCGAATCGAATCCTCGAAGTCGCCCTCGAGGTACACGCACGTACCCATTTCGTGCATCAGTTCAATATTCACCGGCGTTTCGACGATACCGCCCCCGCACGAAACCAACAGGCTGCGCTCGCTTTGGAGCGAACGGAGCGCCGAGGTCTCGAGCTCGCGAAAACGATCCTCGCCCTCGGTCTCAAAAATCTCGGTTACCGACTTGCCGCAACGGCGCACGACTAGGCGGTCGGTATCGATAAAACGCCGCTTGAACATGGTGCCCACGTTGCGCGCAAGCGTCGACTTGCCCGCGCCCAAAAAGCCGATAAAGAAGATATGGTCGCAGCCGTGTTTGGTGTGCTGGGACATGACGAGACCTATTCCTCGCAGGGAAGGTCGCGCAGGGCCCGGCGCTCAAAGATACGGAAGATCTGCGTATACCACAGGTCCTGCGTCGCCTGCGGCTTAACCAAGATGGTATCGACGCCGGCGAAGTTGCCGCTCCACACGTCCGTGTAGAGCTGATCACCGATCAGCACCGCCTCGTCGGCCGTGGCGCCGAGGCGCTTAAGACCCGCCTTGATGGCAAACGGCGCCGGCTTCATGGCGTGGCTGATGGCCTCGAGTCCAAGCTCGCGTGCAGAGCTCATGACCTGGTCGCGATGCCAGTTGTTGGACACCATGCACAGCTTAAAGCCTTTGGCGCGGGCGGCATCGAGCCAGGCGGAAACCGCGGCAGGAACCTGCTCGGTGTCGCGCGGCACCAAGGTGTTATCGCGATCGAGCAGAATGGCGCGTTTGCCGTCGGCCCACAGGGTATCAAGGTCGATGCGATCGACCGAGGCAACGTAACGTTTGGGGCTAAAAATCCTCATGCTAATTCCAAGACTGTTGATGCTCTTCGTAGGTTTGCGAGAAGTACTCCTCGTCCTGCGTAATGTAGAAATACAGATCATCGGAGTCGGTCGGCTCAAGCGTGGCCTTGAGCGCCTCGAGCGACGGAGAGCAGATGGGCGTGGGTGGCAGGCCCTCGTGCTTATAGGTGTTATACGGACTATCGCTCTGCAGGTCGTCGGCGGTAACCTCGCCACCGGTGACATACATCATGGTCGCATCGCTGTTGAGATAGCGCAAACCGTCGAGCTTGCCGGCAAGACGGTTGTAGAAGACCGAGGCCACGTGCGCACGTTGGTCGGCGTTGAGACCCTCGCGCTCAACGATAGAGGCCAAGTTGACGATGTCGTAGTCGGACATCTCCACACCGTAGCGTTCCTTGATCTTGGCTTCGCAGCTCGCAAAGTCAAGCGACTTGTACTCGGTCTTAAACTGATCGAGCATAGCGCGAATCACGCCATCGGCCGTCGGCGAATCACCCAGCGAATAGGTCTTGGGGAACAAGAAACCCTCGAGCGAGTCGTTGGCGGCGCCCTTAAGGAAGCTGTAGTCGTCCACGTAGTTGGAGGCCTTGGCCTGGTTGAGGAAGTCTTCCTTAGAGATGCTGTCGTAGGCCTGGGCCACACGGTCGGCGACTTGATCGACCGTCAAGCCCTCAGGGATAGTCAGCGCATTGGAGCCCGCATTGGGGCCTTCCATGAGCTGCTGAACAACCTTGGTCGCATCCATGAGTGTGGTGAACGAATAATCACCAGGCTTGAGCGACATATCGGCGTTGAGCTTTTTCACCGCCGCATAATAATCCTTGGGATTTTCGACGATATGATTCTCGGAGAGAATCGAAGCGATGCTGTCACCCGAGGCACCATCGGGAATCGTGATAGTAACCTGCTGGCCTGCAACGACTTTCGCACCCTCACCGCCAAAGAAGCCCTTGACGGCTGGCACGACAAAGAAAACAATCGCGACAAGCGCAAGCACGGCAACAACGCCACCGATAATCATAGGCACCGGGGAGCTTTTCTTTTGAGCACCGCGACGAGCATGCGTGTTGTAGCTCGAGCGGGTCGCCGGAGCAACGCCATGCGAACCACGAGCGTGATGCGAATGCGATTGGGGGGCCTGCGTTCGCTGGGTAGGTGCCTGCTGCTTAAAGCGGGTGCCGCCTGCAGGCTGGGCCGTACGAGCAGTGGGCTGCTGAGCCGCGTGAGAAGCCGAATGCTGAACCGAACGAGCAGAAGGCTGCTGACCCGTCCGTTGAACAGGTTGGGCCGAACGAGAGAAGGACTGCGCCGGGCGCGCGGCAGGCTGGGCAGGGCGCGACGCCGGCTGCTGTGTACGATTCGGCTGGCGCGGATCGGAAGCACTAGGCATGCGAAACCTCCTCGTTTTTACGATCGAGCCACGTCTGCAAAAACAGGCTGGCGGCAATCATGTCGATCTTGCCCCTCATCTGCTTTTCGTTGAGTCCCTGCTCGCGCAGGATACGCTTGGCCTCTTGCGAGGACAGACGCTCGTCCTCAAACTCCAACGGAAGATCGAGCTCGTCGGCAATCTTTTGCGCCACAGCGGCAACGCGCTCGGCCTGGGGACCAGGCTCACCGGCCATGGTCAGGGGACGTCCGCTTACCAGGATGTCGGGCTCATAGTCCTCAACCAGGTAGCGGAACGTCTTGGCCATACCGGTGACCTCGGCAGCCGGAAGCACCTTGACAGGCATCGCCATCTTGCCATCACGGCTCGAGACGGCGATGCCAATCCTGGTCTCCCCTATGTCCAGCGCGAGCGCAACCACAGCGACTTCTTAGATTCTTAGGCGCCGAGCGCGGTCTTAGCGGCCGCGAGGGCATCGGCGATGCCGGCAGCATTCTTGCCACCGGCCTGGGCCATGTTGGGACGACCGCCACCGCGACCGTCGACCAGACCCGCGATCTGCTTGATCACGTTACCGGCGTGGAAACCGGCCTTGACGGCGTCATCGGAGCCGGCAGCGAGCAGGGCCGGAGTGCCCTTCTCAGTCACGCTGGCGACGACACAAGCGACAGGGCCGGCGACCTTCTGATGCACGGTATCCCATACGTTGCGCAGGTCGGCAGCCTCAAGGCCCTGGAGCTCAGCGACAACGAGCTTATAGCCGTCGAGCTCGACGGCGCCCTCGATGGCGCTGGAGATGGCGTCGGAGGAGCCACCGGTCAGAGCCTTCTTGAGCTTATTGGACGTCTCGCGCAGCTCGGCCTGCAGGTTCTCCACGCGGGCGGGAACCTCGTCGACGCGGCACTTGAGCGCAGCGGCGGCGGCGTCAACGAGCGACAGACGGTCGGCCATGTAGTCGAGGGCGCCCTTAGAGGTCACGGCCTCGATACGGCGGACATTCGAGCCCGTAGAGGACTCGGAAATGATCTTGAACAGGCCGATCTCGGCAGTGTTGGCGGCATGGGTGCCACCACAGAGCTCAAGGGAGAACGGCTGGTCCTCGGCGCCCACGGAGACGACACGGACGACGTCGCCGTACTTCTCGCCAAACAGGGCAACAGCACCGGCGGCCTTGGCCTCGTCGATGCCCATGACGCGGGTCACGACCGGCTTGGAAGCGAAAATCTGCTGGTTGACCAGATCCTCGACAGCCTTGAGCTGCTCGGAGGACAGGGCCTCGAAGTGCGTGAAGTCAAAGCGCAGGTGATCCGGCTCCACAAGAGAACCGGCCTGATGGCAATGCTCGCCGAGCACGCGCAACAGCGCGGCCTGCAGCAGATGTGTGGCCGTATGAGCGCGGCGGATGGCGGCGCGGCGCTCAGGATCGATCATGATCTTGCAGGCTTCGCCCAGTTTGATCGTGCCGCTCACGACGCGGCCGTAGTGCATGAATTTACCGCCCTTGTTTTTCTGCACGTCCGTGCCCTCGAACA
>CAJMRO010000035.1:0-16042 GCA_905215825.1 uncultured bacterium | reverse complement strand
GCGACACGCCCGCCAACAACGGCCTTTCGATCCGCCACACTACGCGCAACTTCCCCAACCGCGAGGGTTCCAAGCCGGGCAATGGCCAGCTGAGCGCCGTGGCCCTGATGGACGCCCGCTCCATTGCGGCGACGGCTGCCAACGGCGGCGTCCTGACGCCGGCGACCGACCTGCCCGAGGAGACTTGGGACGAGGCCTGCGAGTACACCTTTGACGACGCGCCGTACAAAAAGCGCGTGTACTGGGGCTTTGGCAAGGCGGAGCCTGCCGACGAGCTGGTCGAGGGTCCCAACATCAAGCCGTGGCCCGCGATGGAGCCGCTCGGCGACGATATCCTGCTCAAGGTGTGCTCCAAGATCATGGATCCGGTCACCACGACCGACGAGCTCATTCCTTCGGGCGAGACGAGCTCCTTCCGCTCCAACCCGCTGGGCCTGGCCGAGTTTACGCTCAGCCGTCGCGATCCGGCCTACGTGGGTCGCTCCAAGGAGGTCGACGCCGTGGAGAAGCGCCGCGTTGCCGGCGAGGCAGCAGGCGATCTGGCGGCACTCGATGCCGAGCTTGCGGGCGTGTTTGAGGCGCTGGTCGGCGCGGGTGTCGCGGCCGATGCCAAGGCGACTGAGTACGGCTCCATGCTCTATGCCAAGAAGCCCGGTGACGGTTCCGCCCGCGAGCAGGCCGCGAGCTGTCAGCGCGTGATCGGCGGTCTGGCCAACATCGTCCACGAGTACGCCACCAAGCGCTATCGCTCCAACGTGATGAACTGGGGTATGGTGCCCTTCCAGATGGAGGCCGAGCCCAGCTTTGAGGTGGGCGACTATGTCTTTGTGCCGGGTATCCGTGCCGCGCTCGACGGTGACCTAAAGGACATCGCCGCCTACGTGGTGCGCGCCGACGGTGCGGTCGAGCAGATTGAGCTCTACATTGCCGATATGACGGCAGAGGAGCGTGCCATCGTCAAGGCCGGCTGCCTGATCAACTACAACAAGTTCAAGGCCGCTGCCGAGTAACGCACTTAATTGTCCGCCCGGGGCTTACCCTTTCCCGCCCGCTCACGCGCTTCGCGAGGGTCGCGTTCGGGAAAGGGTAAGCCCCGGGCTACATTTCTGCGTTCTCGTTGGGTCTTGAGGGACGCTAATAAATAGACTTGCTTGATGCCGCCTCTGTTATCGGGGCGGCTTCTTTTGTCGAAAACCACCATGAAGGGGTAGGCGCCTTTGCGGTGGTTCCGTTTGTCTCGACCTGTAACATCTGGGCCCCTATTTGACGAGCGGTTGTTACAGATTGAGACAAACGATCGCCGCCGATCATTTCATCTCAATCTGTAACATCTAGGATCGAAAAGGGCCGCTAGATGTTACAGATCGAGACAGTGGAACATCGGAGCCGAAACCACCACAAAGGTGCCTGCCCGGCGGGTCCTTATTTCGATGGGGTCCAGGTTATTTCATCGTCAAATAGCCAAGTGCGTGCCGAGCCACTGTTGCGCGCTGTCTGCGGATCGGGCTCGCAGGTTTGTTCGTAGGCATCCTCGGTACACCGATCCATAAAATCGACGACTGCCGTCTGGTCGCCCTCCATGACGTAGATTACGTCGCCATCCGAGATATAGACCCCCGGTCCTTCATTGTCCACGCAGCCGGGGTCGTATGAGACGTTGCACAATTTGCTCCCGTTTGCCGCATCGAGCTCAAGGGTCGAATGATACCCGCCAACCATTTGGCCGTTCTTGGCTCGATATGTTGCGGCGCCGTACCACCGCTTAAACGTCTTGCCTTTGAGTAAACTGGTTGCCTTACCGATAAGCTGCTCATCTTGGGTATAGCGCGTGGCTCCAAGTTCGATTCGGGGATAGTTACTGACCCCAAGCGCTGCGGGCGTACCGTCGAAATCGACGGTGATCGAATCGGGTTTGACGATATCGGTGAGGATTTCGATGGGGTAGCTTACGGTTTCAACCGCCGCCTGCGTTGCCGAGGCAGGGAGAAATGCGAGATAGATAATTCCTACGCCGACTGCGGTAATCGCAAACGCTAAGACGAGCAGGCCGATATAGGTGGAGCGTTTCACGGCGGGTACCTCGCAAACAGTATGCATTCATTAAGATAAGTGATACCAGCTTACGACAATATTCAAAAGAAAGCGATCGGTCGAAATGACGGGGCGAAAAGGCCCTATTGGGCTTCGATTTGACCTCTAATAGGAATATTTGCCCCACTCATTCTGGGCGAGAGGTCAATAATTCAGTTCACGAGTCTTGAGCGATACTATTCTCACTAAACTCACTATTTTCACAGTAAGCACTATAAATACGATAGGGAGGACGACGAGAACGTTGTGACGTGCGATAGCTAAGCCGTTTAAGCCGGACTCTGACCTTGAATCTCCGCCTCTATCTGTGCGAACGGGCTATTGTCGGTTCTCGATTCCATCGCTGCGTTTTCGTTGGGTCTTGAGGGACGCTAATAAATAGGCTTGCTTGATGCCGCCTCTGTTATCGGGGCGGCTTCTTTTTGTCGAAAACCGCCACAAAGGGGACAGGCACCTTTGTGGCGGTGGGGACGAGCTCGATGTTGTTGTGATCGTTGAGCGGCATGTTAATGGGCACCTCTACAGAATTTCATCTGGGCTGGCGGGTTTGGTTGTTTTGGGGATGCCGAGTTTGGATGACGCGAAATCGTCAACATTGTCCTTAATTCCGTCTTTGGTGTAGACAGTGACCATATAGGTGCTGTGTCCGAATTCGCCCTTGTCGCGTGTTGCCCAGGCATCCCAGTAGGCGGCCCCGTTTCGCCCTTTGATTTTTCCGACACGGCGGAGTTCTGTTCGCTTTAATTTCTGGTTGCTATAGATGGTTCGACCGGCTTCCGCGGTGAGCCCGCACTGTCCAAGCAGCTTGTCGAGGACTTGGTTCATGTGGCGCTCATCGGTGTTTGGTGCGTAGTCGTAGGCGAGGGTGATGGAGTCAAGGGGCTGGTCGTCGATCAGATAATTCATTGTCTGAGGTTCGAGGCAGAAATAAGGAGAGCATCCGTCGACCTTGCCGAGCAACGGTAACTTGGACTGCCAACTTCCGGTGGGAATTGCATATTCGTAGAACACGCCACGGCAGACAAAGGAGAGCGAGGTGGCACGCGAGCCGGCGTCGATCATCCCGCAAAGATCGAAGGGCGAGGCGATACCAAAAGAAAAGGGCGTGATGACGATAAGGAAGAGCATCACGATGGGTATGGCGAGAATGGCGATGACGTTGCGACCGGTGGAATGAGACGGCTTCATATGCGCTCCTCGAGACAAAGAGCTGTTGAGGATAGGCAGAAATGGATATGTTCAGAGAACAATTCAAGTTTAATCTCATGGCGTGAGATGGTCGACCGTTAGCGTCGAAAACCACCACAAAGGTGCCTGTCCCCTTTGTGGTGGTGGGGAGCGCGCGGCTTCTTTTGGTGATAGTGTTAGCCGGCGGTATCATTAGGACAAATGGCGCGGGTTTGCATTGTGAGGTGCTTTGCTGTGAGAAGTCCTGCCCGTATTGGATTGATTGTCTTGGCGCTTGCGATCGCTGTGGTTGGCGCGGGCGCTGTCGGTATGGCATTTCTACCTGCTGCGGTGACGGAGCCGGTGGTCAAGCCTGTGACTCAATCTGTCGAACTTCTGACCGGCGACGACAAGCCTGAGACCATTACCGTTGATTTTGATGAGCAACCGGCTGCGCTGGGCATTAGTAATTATCCACGCATTCAGCTTGGGGCTATGCGCTATACCACGGATTCTGGTCTGATCGACAGGGCGTCCGGGCTGCTCAAGGGCAAAATCTTTAAGCGCTGGTATGGATATGCGTCCTATCGGGCAAAAGCGAACGACATGGTTGGCGGATGCCACTCTTCCATCGAGCTGGACACTGCAAACGGCGCAAAGTTATGTGATGTCTCGTACGATCCGGGCTACGAGGACAATGAGGGTCCGGGCATCTACATCATGGACGGCGATGTCGCCTATGTCATGGAGGGCGACCAGACCGAGCTCAACGATTTTATGGGCCAGTGTATCCAAGATGCCTATAAACAGACCTGCTTGCCTGACCCGCAGGCTGCACGCGATAGTGGGTCTGCCCGTACATGGCTGTTCGAGGATGAGATGCCCTGGACCGTCGAATCGGGAAGTACGGGTCCGGCGAAGGAGTAGAGACCGCGACCACCACAAAGGTGTCTGTCCCCTTTGTGGTGGTTTGCATGTCGTGGGAACACTCAGAAAATCTTATATATAGAGACTTAGATTTATGTATAAGATCGCACAAAGCTGGCAACAATACTTCTCGAACAACGTGAAGCCGCCCCGTAGGGCGGCCGCCCCAAGAGAGGTGATTCCATGAGAATCGATAAGCTAGCAATGACGTCGCGCGAGGCGTTGCAGACCGCCATGAGCACGGCTGCCGATGCGCAGGCCGGCGCGGTGGAGCCGATTCACCTGCTGTCTGCCCTGCTCGGTGCCGGCGAGCGCAATATCTCCGTGATCATCGAGCGCATCGGCGCTGATCCGGCCCAGCTCGCACGCTCCACGCAGGATGCCGTCGACCGCGCGCCCAAGGTTTCGGGCGAGGGTCAGCAGATGGGCCTGTCCAACGAGCTCGTCCGCGTCATCGAAAAGGCCGAGAAGAAGGCCACCAAGATGGGCGACAGCTTTGTGGTGACCGAGCATCTGCTGATGGCGCTTGCCGAGGACAAGGGCGAGGCTGGTCGTGTACTGCGTGACGCTGGCGTGACCAAGGAGCGCATCGAGCAGGTCTACGAGGAGCTGCGTGGCGATGACCGCGTGACGTCTGCCGAGGACAAGACCCAGTTTGAGGCGTTGGAGCAGTACGGTCGCAACATCTGCGATCTTGCCCGCGCCGGTAAGCTCGACCCGGTCATCGGCCGTACCGACGAGATCCGCCGTACCATTCAGGTTCTGTCCCGCCGCACCAAGAACAACCCCGTGCTCATCGGTGAGCCGGGCGTCGGTAAAACGGCTATCGTCGAGGGCATCGCCCAGCGTATCGTGGCCGGCGATGTGCCGAGCACCCTGCGCGACCGCGACCTCATCGAGCTCGACATGAGCGCGTTGGTCGCCGGCGCCAAGTACCGTGGTGAGTTCGAGGACCGCTTAAAGGCCGTGCTCAAAGAAGTGCAAAAATCCGAAGGTAAGGTCATCCTGTTCATCGATGAGCTTCACACCATTGTGGGCGCGGGTGCCACCGAGGGCTCCATGGACGCAGGCAACATCCTCAAGCCGGCGCTCGCCCGTGGCGACCTGCATGCGATCGGCGCGACCACGCTCGACGAATACCGCAAGTACATCGAGAAGGACGCGGCGCTCGCCCGTCGTTTCCAGACCGTTATGGTGAGCGAGCCCACCGTCGAGGACACCATTTCGATCCTGCGTGGCTTGAAGGAGAAGTACGAGATCTTCCACGGCGTGCATATCACCGATAGCGCGCTCGTGGCAGCTGCCGACCTCTCCGATCGCTACATCGCCGACCGTTTCCTGCCCGACAAGGCCATCGACCTGGTCGATGAGGCGGCAAGCCGCCTGCGCATGGAGCTCGACAGCATGCCGGTCGAGATCGATGCCACCACGCGTCAGCTCACCCAGCTGCAGATCGAGGAGCAGGCACTCATGAAGGAGACCGACGACGCTTCCAAGGAGCGTCTGGAGGCCTTGCGCCAGGAGATTGCCGAGGTTCAGGAAAAGCTCAACGTGCAAAAGGCCGGCTGGCTCAACCAGAAGAACGCCATCGACCACGTGCAGGAGCTCAAGGGCCAGCTCGATGAGGCCAAGAGCGAAGAGGAGCGCGCGACGCGCAATGGCGACCTGGGCCGTGCGTCCGAGCTGCGCTACTCCGTGATCCCGGGCTTGCAGCAGCAGATTCAGGATTCCGAGGCCGCGCTCGAGGCGCAAAAGCAGCAGGACGGCGAGGGCCTGAACGAGCAGGTGACCTCCGATGAGATCGCCGAGGTCGTGAGCGCTTGGACCGGTGTGCCCGTCTCCAAGATGATGCAGGGCGAGCTCGACAAGCTGAAGGGCCTGGAGGGCGAGCTGCATAAGCGCGTCATCGGCCAGGACGAGGCGGTCTCCGCTGTCGCCGCGGCCGTGCGCCGCAGCCGTGCGGGTCTCTCCGATCCGGACAAGCCCATCGGCAGCTTCTTCTTCCTGGGCCCCACCGGCGTGGGCAAGACCGAGCTCGCCAAGGCGCTGGCCGAGTGCCTGTTCGATGACGAGCGCGCGCTCGTGCGTATCGACATGTCCGAGTATATGGAGAAGTTCAGCGTCCAGCGTCTGATTGGTGCGCCCCCGGGATACGTGGGCTACGACGAGGGCGGTCAGCTCACCGAGGCCGTGCGCCGTCGTCCGTACTCTGTGATCTTGCTCGACGAGATGGAGAAGGCTCATCCGGATGTCTTTAACGTGCTGCTGCAGGTACTTGATGACGGTCGTCTGACCGATGGCCAGGGTCGCCAGGTGTCCTTCAAGAACACGATTATCATCATGACGTCCAACGTGGGCTCCAAGGCCATCGCCGATCTGTCCGGTAAGGACGAGGAGGAGATGCGCCATCAGGTCGACGCTGCCATGGCTCAGACCTTCCGCCCCGAGTTCCTCAACCGTATCGACGATATCGTGGTGTTCCATCCGCTCGGTATGGCGCAGATCGAGAAGATCGTCGACATCCAGCTCGCCGACGTCCGCGCGCGTCTGGCCAAGGAGCGCATGACGCTTGCCATCACCCCGGCGGCCAAGCAGATGCTCGCCGTGGGCGGCCTGGACCCGGTCTTTGGCGCCCGTCCGCTCAAGCGTCTGGTTCAGCGCGAGGTCGTGGATGCCATCGCCGCCGCTATCATCGACGGCACGGTGCGCGAGGGCGATCAGGTGACGGTCGATGCCGACAAGGACGGCGGCTTTACCGTCGTGTGCGACAACACGCCGGCGGCCACCTACGAGGTCCCCGACGCCGAGTAGGTTTTGGGCCATGCCTTAAAATCTACCAGCCGTCTCTAAACGCCAAGGGCGGCGGATCCAATTGGGTCCGCCGCCCTTTTTCGTGCGACAATCGATGATATTGAACGGATGCGATGCGAGGAGCTATGCAGATGAAAGACGAGATCAAGACAAGCGCGCCGGCGACCGATGCCGCACCCGCCGCACCCAAGCCTGTGCCTAAGCCGGCGCCCAAGCCGCGCGACCCCTACATCCGTGCCGAGAACGAGGACGATGACGGCTACGATCCCTACAGCGATCGCCGCCCCGAGCGCGAGCCGCTGTTCGAAGCCGACCCCTGGCGCTAGTTGCATCAAGTAGCTAATTTGGCGATGATTTCCTGGGACGGGGTAGTCAAAAAAGTCCCGTCCCAAATCGACTGTCCAGGGAGTCGCATTCGAGCTTGGTTGCCCTCTCAGCCACTCGGCATCCTTCGAGCAGTAATAGTGAAAAAACTTGCTTAAGTGTTAATCAAGTCAGACATAATCTTGATCTCTAATTAATCAAGAATCGCTATAATTTTGATTAGCTAGAGAGCAAGATTGGAGAATCATGGCATTCAACGACTTGATCGCCCAGAAAATAAAGGACTTTGAACAGCAGGGGGTTCCGCAGGTCTTTGAGCGAGACCTTGATCTAGGAAACCCACAGGAGCCAAAGCGCGACAACATCGTAAATGTGATTGTGGGGGCCCGCCGTTGTGGAAAGACGTATCGCCTGTATCAGGAGATGCGGCGGCTTCAGAGCCGGGGCGTCGAGCTTGACCGGATGCTTTACTTCAATTTTGAGGATGAGCGCTTGCGCCCGTATGAGCCATCGCTGCTGGCGGACGTGCTCGACACGTTCTATGCGCTGTATCCTGTTGCTCGAACCGAGGGCGCTTACATTTTCTTTGACGAGATCCAGGAAATTCCCGAATGGGGTGCGTTTCTGCGGCGTGTAGTCGATACGGAGAAAGCGACCGTCTATGTGACGGGATCTTCTTCTAAGATGCTGTCCTCAGAACTTAAGAGCGAGTTCAGGGGTCGTTCTCTTGTGCGAGAGCTTTTTCCGTTGAGTTTTTCGGAATACGTTCGATATAAGACGGGGAGCGTTCTCGAGTCAGATGCGACCTTTTCCCCGAGCGATGCAGCGCTGCTTCGACATCATCTGATCGGGTATCTTGAACGAGGGGGATTCATCGCGACACTTGAGCAGACGCCTGCAGACGCGATTCAGCTGCTACAGGAATATGCTTCGCGAACGGTCGCCATGGACGTCGTTGAACGTTACGACGTCAAGAACCCTCGCCTGGCATCGCTGTTCTTGACGCGGTGTATGGCATCTTCGGGACGAGAGCTGTCAGTGAACAAAGTGTACAACGAGTTCAAGAGCAGACAGATACCCGTCAGTCGTAATTCGCTCAGCGACTTACTTGAGTATTATGAGGACGCCTACCTGTTATTTTCTGTGCCGGAGTTCACGCGTTCACTGGCAAATAACATGCGGTCTGCGTCTAAGGTCTACGCTGTCGACCCTGCGATGTTTGGAGCATTCTCTCCCGCATCGGCATTGGACCAGGGCCAGAGGCTCGAGACCGCAGTGTTCAATGCGCTAAGAAGAAGGACTCCCGCGGTGAGGACCGGCTCGGTCTGCCGCCTGCTAATCAAAGAGAAGAGCAAAAGCCATGAGGTGGACTTTGTGGCTGGGGATGCGCTTCTCATGCGGGCTTATAGCCTGATTCAGGTGAGTGCGGATATGGCAAGTGAGAAAACGCGCGAGCGCGAAATCGCCGCGCTTGATGCCTCGATGGCCCAGTTTGATCTTGGCGAGTCGGCAATCGTTACCATGGATGAACAGACCGATATTCCATGCGAGCACGGTGTGGTACACGTTATGCCCGCATGGAAGTGGCTCCTTGCCTAATCATCTATGGGCCTGTGGGGTCAGGACCTCCTGGCTCCTTCATCACGGTTGGGGAGCACCTTGCTGCGCCAGGCTAGTCCTGGGCTTTGATACTCGGCAGCAGGATCTGCGCGAGGTAGTCGGTTTCGAGCTTAGTGGCACCATCGGCCTTGCCGTCTTTACCCACCAGGTCGTTCTTGATCTGGCTATACGTATAGCGGTTGCCGGTCGTCAGCTCGACAAGCTCAATGGCCGTATCCATGGGGTAGGTCGACACGGGATTCTGCGTCCGCCCGTTGATGGTCTGGGGCACCACGTACGGATAGACGGGGCCGCTGGCGTAGACGGTATAACCGTTGCCTAGATTGGCCGCACCCAAAACCGTATCGCCTTCATCGGGCGTAAAGCTCTCGCCCTCGCGCACCGCGACGAGCGTCACGAGCGGCGTATTGGCGTCGTCGCCCAGATAGATGCATAGCGTGCTTCCGTTTTGCCAAGTTGCGACCTTGCCGTACCACTCGACGGGAATATCGAGCTGGTAGAGGTCGGTTGCCTTGTGGCGAGCGTCAGCATCACGGGACGCCTGTGCCTTTTGCGCGCTCACGGCATTGACGGCGGCGTCGCGCCGCGCGGTTGCTGCCTGCTGGAGCACTTTGGCAGCCGCGGCGGAGCTCGCACCGCCCTCCTCGGCATACTTGGCGGCGGCATCGATCTGGTCGTCAGTCACCGTGTCGGCCGAAGGCACCTTGAGCTTAAAGGTGGCCTGGGCACTTAAATCCTGTCCATCGCTCTTAACGGTGACCTGCGTCTTGGTGGTCGGGACGGTATAGATGGTGCCGTCGGCCGCGATGGGGGAGGCAGCGATGGAGAGCGTGTAATCGCCGGGCAGCAGTTTGATGCCGCGGCCGTGCTCGTCAACATAGAGCGTTTCGCTCACGGAGGAGCCGTCAGAATCCTGACCGCTCACCTGTACGGGAATCTTGGAGCCAGTGGAACAGTCGAGGCCCGCGGCATGCATGCCAATCTGCACCGACATCATCGTGTGGGCATTGGCGGCGACAGCGGCAGCCTGCTCTTGCTGATATCCGTTCCAGGCAGCATAGCCTGCACCGCCGGCGACGAGCGCGACGGCCACGACACCGGCGACCATCAGATTGCGGCGCTTGGGCGACATCTTGCGATGGCGGACCTCGGCCTCGCGTGCCGAGGGAACGGACGGCAGGGGTATATCGCCCATGGCGATGGTCTCGTCCACGGCTGGTGCGGAACCCAGGCCAGGAAGCTCGCGAGTCAGCGAATCCTCGGCCGGCAAGCTGTCGAGCAAGACGGTTTCCTCGCCCGTGTCGGATTCGGGCTGGTTGCCGGCCTCGCTTTCGGTGCCTTCGTGATCTGCCTCATCCTCGGCAGGCTCAACGTCGCCTGCATCCTGATTATCGGATTGCGCCTCGGTTTCCGGCTCATCCTGCACATCAACGCCCGAATCGTCAAACGCAATCTCATCGAGTGAAATCCGGTCTAAGCTCTCCAAGGCCTCAGCGCAAGCTTCTGCATCTTGGGCCGCATCCTCTTGGCCCATCGTCTCATCATTCATACATCCCCCAAGCTCAATATCGGGACAACACTGTACCCAAAAATGGAGCCATATAAAGCGCGTGCGAAATATAAGATCCGATTTAACCTGAGCGCATCGTTCGGCCGCATCCTCGCGGCGGCAAAAGGCCCCCGGAACGCGAACGAATCACATTCCGGGGGCTCTACAATGCGTTGAGTTGCGCGGAGCCGGCTATGCTGCTTCGTGCTCAAGCGATGTCTGCGCCGGGCGCGTTACTCGGCGTGTGCGTAATCCACCTTGGCGCGGCGAGCGGTAGCCTTCTCCCAATCGCTGGTGCCCTCAAAGACATCCTGCTTGTAGGGATTGCGGCCGAGCTTCTTGGCGCGGTAGGCGATGTAGATGATCGCGGCGACGTTGGCGACCAGTGCGGCGATCGAGACCGCGGTAGCGGCGCCGGGGTCGAGCGTGGAGTGGGTCACAAAGATGGACTCCTCCTGGAAGTAGGGGAATACCTGGGCAAACATGCACCAAATAGCCAGCGTAAAGGCGCGGTTCTGGATCCAGCCGCCCTTGTTCCAGATAAAGGCGGCGACGGTGGGCGCCAGCAGCAGCGCAAAGCCGCAGAACCAGGAGTGGGTGGGCAGGCAGTTGTAGGTGTAGCAGAAGTTCCAGATATCGTAGGCGATGATGTAGACCCAGGTCATGTCGGGCCACAGCATATCGGTCTGATCCTCGGAGGCGTAGACGCTCCACCAACCGGTCATGCAGAAGATGTTGATGAGACCGGCGATGCCGTTGAACACGTTGTTCCAGCCGGCCAGCTGCGTAGCACCTTCGGAGGTGACCCAGGTGGACTCGCCCAGGACAAAGAAGTGATAGGCGCTCTCAAAGTCGGATACGACGGCGATCATGATGTTGATGGCGACGATCACAAACGGCCATGCGCGGAACCAATGCGCCTTGCCGATCTTTCCCCACTGGTACTTAATGGCAATGAAGCCCCAGCAACCGGCGAGCGCCGCGTATACCTTGGCGTAGTGGAACCAGCTGTTCTGGTACACATGGGTGGGGTTGGTGAGCGCCCACTCGGCGCCTTGCGAAACGCCCACGGCGATGGCGACGCAGTAGATGGTCATGGCCAGCGGAGCCACGCCAAAGATGATTGCCGCGCCCAGCTTGGTGCGGCGGCCGACTTCGTTGAGCACGATCAGGCCAATAAAGACCATGGCCCAGCCGGCCCAGTGGATAAGGGTATCGCTACCCCAAACATCGAACAGCATGCTGCTCTCCTTTCACACGCCCGCGGCCCCTCTTCTGATCGCGGGCAGTTTGGCCAAATGTCGTCAGTTCTGGGGCTTGCGCTCCGGATACTTGGCGGTATAGCCCTCGATGTGGAGTGTCGAGGCGATGATTTCCTTGACCGTTTCGTCGGGCACATCGGGGTGCGTGCGGATATACATCAAAAGGCCCATGATGAGGGTGTAGAACGTCTCGTAGACATGGTCGATGCGTAGCTCATGATGGGCGACAAAATCCACTACGGTGGTGTCGCAGATATACTGCGCCACGCGCTGGACCACGTTGTGCAAAAAGCCGCCGTAGAGCGCGCCGCTGCTCGAGGTAAGCGTGCTCGGCAGCTCGTGGCCGCTGGCGACCAGGCGCTTAAAGAGCGGGGCGACGGTGTCGAGCGCGCCCTCGATATCACCGACGGTGCGGTCGGCGTTCCACCGCTCGAGTTCGGAGATAAAGTCGTCGATCGCCTCGTCCATAACAGCGGTGACGGCGGCGTCCATGTCGGCGAAGTAGTGGTAGAACAATGAACGCGTGCAGCCGGCTCGCTTGGTCACGGCCGATACCGATAGGTGGGACACGCCCAGCTCGGAGCTTACGGTGCGCACGGCATCGAGGATCTCGCGACGGCGTTCGTCGCCCGTCAGGCGCTTTGCCGCGCTATCGGATGCGGGGACGGCATCGACCACAGAGGTACCTGCTGTGTTATTGCCCATGTTTTGCCGCCTTTCATCCTCTTTTGCCTGACCGTTCGCCTAACAGTCTTGAATATTGTTGACGGTTCGTCAATACTATTTTTGACACAATGTCAACAATGGCGGGTGAACGGCATGGGGGCATGTCCGGCCTGCAAAAAAAGAGGGGCGCTGCGGTCCCGCCGGGCTGCGGCAAGAGAAGGGACAACCATGATTCTCAACGGACCGGGGATTAGTTACACCGAGCCCGACATCGGTTCGGAGTTCGTGCCGCCGCTGCCGGAGCATCCGCGCGAGGCCATCGTCAAGCTGTGCGAGCACTGCACCAACCGTCTGCTGCATCGCGACGAGCTGCTGGGCTACGAGTACTGGTCGTTTGCCGAGGCCGCAACCGACGAGCAGGCCGAAGTGCTCTGCAAGATGAAGATGCGCCGTCCCTATACGCTGCCCGAGATGGTCAAGCTCACCGGCATGCCCGAAGCCGATATCGAGAAGATGCTCGACGACATGAGCTACACGGGTCTGCTCGAGTACAACTGGGAAAACCCCGAGCGCGCCAAGCAATGGGTGTTGCCCATGCTGGTGCCGGGTTCTGCCGAGTTCCTCAACATGCGCGTGAGCCAGCTCGAGGAGCACCCGGTCTATGCCAAGTTCTTTGAGCAGGCGTCCAAGGGACCGCTGTCCAAGGCCACGCCGATGGTGCCGCCCGGAGGCGCCGGCATCGGCATGCACGTCATTCCGGTCGAGAAGGCCATCGACGCCGCGAGCACCTCGGTGCCGATCGAGCATATCGAGCATTGGCTCGACAAATACGATGGCAAATATGCCGCCAGCACCTGCAGCTGCCGCGCGAGCCGTCGCGTGATGGGTGAGGGCTGCGCCGACGACCCGGCCGATTGGTGCATCGCCGTGGGCGATATGGCCGACTACGTGGTTGAGACCGATCGTGGCCATTACGTGACCCGCGACGAGGTTTACGACATCTTGCGCCAGGCCGAGGACAACGGCTTTGTGCACCAGATCACTAATATCGACGGCGAGAACAAGATCTTCGCCATCTGCAACTGCAACGTCAACGTGTGCTACGCCCTGCGCACCTCGCAGCTGTTCAACACGCCCAACCTGTCGCGCTCGGCCTATGTCGCTAAGGTCGAGAAGGACAAGTGCGTGGCCTGCGGTCGCTGCGTCGAGGTGTGTCCGGCCGGCGCCGCCAAGCTGGGCCAGAAGCTCTGCAGCAAAAAGGCCGGCGGACAGGTGCCCGAGTATCCGCGCCAGGAGCTGCCCGATGCCACCAAGTGGGACCACACCAAGTGGTCGCCCAACTACCGCAACGACAACCGCATCGAGACGCATGAGTCCGGCACCGCTCCCTGCAAGACGGCCTGCCCCGCGCACGTTGCCGTTCAGGGCTATTTGAAGCTCGCGGCTCAGGGTCGCTATGACGAGGCGCTGGCACTCATTAAGCGCGAGAACCCGCTGCCCGCTATCTGCGGCCGTGTGTGCAACCGCCGCTGCGAGGACGCCTGCACCCGCGGCCGTGTGGACGCCGCCGTGGCCATCGACGAGGTCAAGAAGTTCATCGCCCAGCGCGATCTGGATGCCGCGACCCGCTACGTCCCGCCCGTGGTGACGCCGACGCGCGCTGGCGGCTTTGATCAGAAGATCGCCATCATCGGTGCCGGTCCGGCCGGCCTGTCCTGCGCTTTCTATCTGGCCGAGAAGGGCTACAAGCCCGTCGTCTTCGAGAAAAACGAGCGCCCGGGCGGCATGCTCACCTACGGCATTCCCAGCTTTAAGCTGCAGAAGGACGTCATTGAGGCCGAGGTCGAGATCATTCGCCTGATGGGTGCCGAGTTCCGCTATGGCGTGGAGGTCGGTCGTGATGTGACGCTCGACGAGCTGCGCGCGCAGGGCTTTAAGGCCTTTTACGTGGCCATCGGCTGCCAGGGCGGCCGTCTGCCCGGCGTACCGGGGGACGATGCTCTGGGAACTGCCATCGCCGTGGACTTCCTGCACCGCGCTCTGGAGGATGAGACCCAGAAAATGGAGGGCAAGACCGTGGTCATCGGCGGCGGCAACGTGGCCGTGGACTGCGCCAAGACCGCTTCCCGGTTTGGCTCCTCCAACGTGTCCATGGTGTGCCTGGAATCCCGGGAGACCATGCCCGCTTCCAAGAATGAGATTGCCGAGACATTGGAAGAGGGTATCACCATCTGCAACGGCTGGGGTCCCAAGGAACTGAAAAAGGACGCTCAGGGCCATGTGACCGCCGTAGTGTTCAAGCGCTGCCTGCGGACAATCGACCCGGAGACCAAGAAATTCTCCCCGGTGTACGACGAGCAGGAGACCATGACGCTGGAAGCGGACCATGTGGTTTTCGCCATCGGTCAGGCCATCGATTGGGGCAAGCTGCTGGAAGGCACCAAGGTCGAATTCTGGCGGGGCAACTATCCCGTGGCCGACCCGCTGACCTACCAGACCGCCGAGCCGGATATTTTCGTGGGCGGCGACGTATATCACGGGCCGAAATTCGCCATCGACGCCATCGAGGACGGCAAGTGCGCCGCCGAGTCTCTGCACCGCTATGTCCATAAGGGTGCGGACCTGAAAACCGGCCGGAACCGTCGGGATTTCATCATGCTGGACAAGGAAAATATCTCCGTGGAATGCTACGACCACGCCGGCCGTCAGGAAGCGGGCCTGGACGAGAACGTGCCCAAACACTCCTTCCGGGATGCCCACAAGACCCTGACCGCCGAGCAGGTGAAAATCGAGACGGCCCGGTGCCTGGGCTGCGGTGCCAGCTGGGTGGACCCCAACAAGTGCATCGGCTGCGGCGTGTGTACCACCAAATGCGTCTTTGACGCCATTCATCTGAAGCGGGATCATCCGGAATGTTCCAAGATGATGAAGGCCGAGGATAAAGTCAAGGGCATCCTGCCCATGGCCTTCAAGCGGCTGGGCCAGACCGTGGTCACGAAGATCAAGAAGGACTGAGCCATGCATGAGCTTGGCGTTGTGTTCCATATTGCCGACAGCGTGGTAAAGATCGCAGAGGAAAACCAGGCCAGCCATATCCGGCGGGTGGTGCTGGAAATTGGTCAGGTATCGACCATCATTCCCAGCTACCTGCTGGATGTCTGGAACTGGAACTGCAAGCGTGTTCCCATGCTGGAAGGGTGTGAGCTGACGGTGGAGGAAATTCCCGCCGTCACCTACTGCACCGCCTGCGGCAGGACCTATCCCACGGTGCCGCAGGGGAAGATATGTCCCTACTGCGGCAGCGAGGAGACGTACTTGCAGCAGGGAAATGAAGTGGAGATTAAAGAGATCGCCGTGGAATAACGAAGAAAGGAACTGTTTTTTGAAATTAAAAAATCGGATACTGGATCTTGTAGCCTGACCGGGAGGTTGGCAAATCCAAGACCCAGCCATTCCTCCCGGAGAAATGCCAAAATTCTTTCGGAGGAATCAACATGAACCGTGAAAACAAGCGGAAACAATACGAAAAAGGCTTTTACAAGACCCATCCCTGCACCGAGGGCTTCACCTGCAAATTCTGCGGCCGCCCCATAAGCCCGGAGAACGCCGGAAGCGATCACCGGAA
>CAJMRO010000034.1:0-16527 GCA_905215825.1 uncultured bacterium | reverse complement strand
GGGCGGGCCAGGCTTTATCTGAACGACTTTGCGAAGCAACCGGAGTGAAGATAAAGCCTGGCCCGCCCGCGAAGCGCCACAAAGACCGCAGGGACGGGAGCAGCTATACTACTCTCAGTAGTTAAGGGTCGCGGATCCGCCGCGTCACCGCTCTCAACAGGAGGTCTTTGTTTATGGCAGATCAGAAGCCGGTTGTCGGGATCATCATGGGCTCCAAGTCCGATCTGGGCGTTATGGAAGGTTGCACCGCCGAGCTCGAGGCGCTGGGCGTGCCCTATGAGCTCGTGATTGCAAGCGCGCACCGCACGCCGGCGAAGGTCCATGAGTGGGCCTCGACTGCTGCCGACCGCGGTATCAAGGTGATTATCGCTGCTGCTGGCAAGGCTGCTCACCTGGGCGGTGTCGTTGCTGCGTTTACGCCGCTGCCGGTCATCGGTGTGCCTATGAAGACGAGCGATCTGGGTGGTATGGACTCGCTGCTGTCGATGGTGCAGATGCCTTCGGGCGTGCCCGTTGCCTGTGTGGCCATCAACGGTGCCAAGAACGCTGCCATCTACGCCACGCAGATTCTGGGTGCATGCGACCCCGAGTACCGCAAGGTTATCGAGAAGATGAAGCAGGAGATGGCCGACGCCTAGGCGTTCCGCCGTTTCACCGCAGTATAAGGAGAGCCATGTCCGACTATCAGGGAAAACGATTCAAGGCTTCTCAGATTCCCGATCCGTCGAAGCCGGGTGCTGCCCATGCGGCACAGCAGGGTCGGACATCCTCTCCTCAGCAGCCGCGCGCACCGCGTCCCGTAACGCCGATGTCCCATCATCGCCAGGATACGCCGGCTGCATATCGCCCTTCGTCGTATGATACGGCCAAGAAAGAATCGCGTTCTACGAAACAGTCGGGCGCTGCTCCGTCGAGCTATACCGAGCCGCCGCGCAAAAAGCGCCGCTCCATTATTCCCATTCTGCTCATCATCATCGGCATCGGCCTGATTGTCGCCGCCGCCGCTATCTTTATCAATGCTCAGATTGGCTATAAACAGGCAAGCGATTCGTACCAGAAAATCGAGAAGCAATATGTAAGCGATAAGGACGCCAGCGGCGTGCCGATTATCGACTTCGATGCACTTGCCCAGACAAATCCCGAGGTTGTGGGTTGGATTTACGCGCCGGGAACCAACATCAACTATCCCGTGGTGCAGACCAACAACAACTCCAAATACCTCAACACGCTGTTCGACGGCACCGCCAATGCGTCGGGTGCCATCTTCCTGGATAGCGACGACACCGCGCCGGGCATGGTGGATCAGCAGACCACGATTTACGGTCATCACATGAACGACGGTTCGATGTTCAACGTGATTTCGGATACGACCGATCAAGCGACGTTCGACAGCATGGACTACGTGTACTACATCACACGTGACGCGACGTATAAGCTGCGTCCGCTGGCGACCAAGGTGGTCGAGGACACGTATGCCAAGGCGCGCACGCCCAACTTTGAGGGCGATGACGGACTGAAGAATTATCTGTCCGAGATGCTCGACGGTGCCTCTGCCGTGGCGAGCGATGCCACCGATCGTGCCGCTTCGGCAACCAAGGTCGTAACGCTTGTGACCTGCCGTTCGCTGTCATTTAGCAATACGCGCGCCGTCATGGTGCTCACGCTGGTCGAGGAATAAAGTGTCCGGGCCCCGTCCCAAAAAGACTACCCTGGAAATCAAAAGGAGAAATGATGCTTGAGAACGGCAAATCGATGCCTTCGGTTGATGCTTGGCTGCGCGAAGCCAAGGCCGATGTTTCGGCGGCTGATTGTGGGATGTACCTGACACACAACGGCGTGGTGCGCGCGACGCCCAAGGCCGAAGTGCGCGGAGTCGAGACCGATGGCGTGGCGCCAGGCCACAAGGTGGGCGGCATGGTGTTTGGCTTCGATGCCGAAAAGGTGCAGGCCGCTATCGAGGCGACGCGCACGATGCCGGGTATCGGCTATGTGCGCGTGTGGCTGGCGAGCGGCGAGCTTACCGTGGGCGACGACATCATGCTCGTGCTCATTGGCGGAGACATTCGCCCGCATGTGGTCGATGCGCTGCAGTCGCTCGTCGGCACCATCAAGAACGAGTGCGTGAGCGAGGTCGAGCGCGAGGCGTAAGGCCTCGTCGGCAATCCGAGTCTGTCTATAGCGAAAGCCCGCCGGCAGTTCATGTAGATCTGCCAGCGGGCTTTGATGTGTTGGAGCTATTTTGCTCTGGCGTTTGCTACACGCGTGTGGCGTCCTTGGGGCTCATGGTCATACTCTGAAAACGGTTCTCCATATATTCGTTATCGAAATGCTTGTCATAGAACTGTGCGACGGGAATATTTCGAACGGTTCCGTTGACGCGCTGATACCAATAGTCGAGCGATTGCAACGTCATGACGCCGTCGATCAACATGACGGCGGTCAGGATGACGGTAGCAGAGTAGCGGCGTTTCCATGGAATCATATTGATGAGCTTAAGCAGACGCGGCAGCAAGACCTTGATCCAGATGAGGCCACCCAGGCCCCACATGCAGGCAAACGGCGTGCATGTGCGTCCCCCGGTCAATACCGCGATGGGATCGGGCATGCCGAATAGCCTAATGTGTGAATAGCTCCACGACACCACGCCAAATGAGGTCTGCATAAACCAGCCTACAAACACCTCGAAAGCGCCGCCGATCAGGGCACTTACCAGGAAAATGATCAGAGGATTCTTTTTATAGAAGCGGTTGAGCGCCATGGTCATGAGCACCGCGCCAAATCCGTAGATGGGGCTAAAGGGGCCAAATAGCATACCGGCACGGTCCTGATAGACGCCGGGATCGACGACGACCATATGCCAGACTTCCTCGAGAATGAGACCTAACACGCTGCAGACGAAGAATACCCAGAACAGGTTGAAGTAGTTGAGCTTGATGTAGCCCTCGCCGGTTTCGTCGCGGCCGAGCATCCCCTCGGCGGCGGCATCGCGGTCGAGCATCTCTTGCAGACGGCGCTGCAGTTCGCGCTCCTGGCGTAGCGTGGGGTCGACGGTGGCCGACAGCGCAATGAGGATGACAAGCTGGACGGCGGGGCGCAGCAGGAAGGGTCCGATGCCCTGGAGCATCACGTCAACTAAAAGCTCCACGACGGTAAATGCGATGAGGACGTAAGACAGGCGGGCGGCATTGCGCCGCTGGTCCTTGATGAGGTCCAGGCCAAAGACGATCAAGATGATCGCGCTTGCCGCCGAGAGCATAATGCCGGCGACGATAAGGCCAACCGCGACCAGGGTGTTATCACCGAGCTTAGCGGCGACGTTGCCGTTAATGAGTGCGGTGATGACCTGCCACATAAAGACGGCGACTGACGGGAGCGTGCCCACGCCAGATAGGGTGCACAGGACTGCGTAGACCTTGATGATAAGGGGGATCTTCTTGGCCTCCGTGGTGCTGGGGACACTGGGGTCGAGTTGATTTCGATCCATACGCTACCTTTCTCGTCTTGTAGTAGCCTACAAGGATACGCCGACGACCAGCTAAAAGACAGGACGAACGTCCCAATTGCAACAATGTAGCCCCTAGCGCGGGCGAGACACGGCGCACGGGAAGTCTTCGAGGCCGTTGCCCCTGAGAGTGGACTACCCAATAAAATGTTTGGTCGCAAAACGGATAATAAGCTCGGTGGGCTTTTAAAAAGCGCTGCTCATGCGCGGGGGAGCGCGTCGCGCCGTGCGTATAATAAGGCGGGTAACGCCAAAATACGAGGCTCTGAGGGGATGCCATGTCTCAAGAAACCATCCGCGCGGCCGAGCGTGCCGCGGGACAGGTGAACGCCATGTCGACGTATGATCCGGACTCTGACCAGCTGCATGAGGAATGCGGCGTTTTTGGTGTCTGGGCGCCCGATCGCGACGTGGCTCGACTGACGTACTTTGGCCTGCGTGCACTGCAGCATCGCGGCCAAGAATCGGCGGGAATCGCCGTTGGTGACGGCGGTACGGTTATGGTCCGCAAGGATCTGGGCCTGCTCGACCGCGTGTTCTCCAATGCCGACTTGTCGACGCTCTCCGGTCAGCTGGCCGTGGGTCATGTGCGCTACGGCACCGCCGGCGCCAAGAGCTGGGAAGCCTCTCAGCCGCACCTCTCTACCATCAATAGCGTCATTATCGCGCTCGCGCACAACGGCACCCTCGTCAACACCGACGAGCTGCGTCGCCAGCTGATCGAGCTGGGCGTACCGTTCCTCTCCAACTCGGATTCCGAGGTCGCGACCAAACTCATCGGCTACTTTACTCAGCGTACTGGCCATCTGCGCGAGGGCATTCGCAAGACCATGGAGCTCGTGCGCGGCGGCTACGCCATGACGCTCATCAACGAGCAGGCGCTCTACGCATTCCGCGATCCGCACGGCATTCGCCCGCTCGTGCTGGGCAAGCTGGTGGATGAGGGCCTGGACCAGGCCGATGCCGCATCCGTTTCGCAGCTGCCGTCGCAGGACGGCGCCGCGACGGTCGACGCCACCACCCATGTCACGCGCGCCGGCGGCTGGGTCGTTGCCTCCGAGACCTGCGCGCTCGATATCGTGGGCGCCGAGTACGTCCGCGACGTCCGTCCCGGTGAGATTTTGCGCATCAGCGCCGAGGGCCTTGTGTCCGAGCAGGGCGTGCCTGCCGCCGAAGAGCCTGCTAACTGCATTTTTGAGCAGGTCTACTTTGCTCGCCCCGATTCCATCATGAACGGCAAGAGCGTCTACGCCTGCCGTTATGACATGGGTCGTCAGCTGGCACATGAGGAGCCCGTCGAGGCCGACCTGGTCATCGGCGTGCCCGACTCCGGCCTGCCGCCCGCGGAGGGCTATTCGCACGAGAGTGGCATTCCCTTTGGCGAGGGCCTCATCAAGAACCGCTATGTGGGCCGTACGTTTATCGAGCCTACGCAGGAGCTGCGTGCCATGGGCGTGCGTATGAAGCTCAACCCGCTGCGTGACAACATCGAGGGCAAGCGCCTGGTCGTCATCGACGACTCCATCGTGCGCGGCACCACCATGGTGCAGCTCGTCAAGATGCTGCACAACGCCGGCGCCAAGGAGATTCATATCCGCATCAACTCGCCCGAGGTCATCTGGCCGTGCTTCTACGGTATCGATACCGACGTGCAGTCGCAGCTTATCAGCGCCAACAAGACGGTCGACGAGATTTGCGAGTATATCGGCGCCGATTCGCTGGCCTTCCTTTCGGTCGAGGGCCTGCTTAAGGTCATGCCCAAGGGCGGTTACTGCGATGCGTGCTTTACCGGCCGCTACCCCGTGGCGATTCCCGAGAGCTTTGGCCGCGACAAGTTCATGGAGGGCTTTAAGCCCCGCAACCTGGACAGGCCGCTGCACTTTGATGACGACGCCGTGGTCGAGAAATACGACGATCGCAGCTGGGAAGAGGAACACGGCGAGGCCTAAAACCTGCCATGTAGGGACAGGTTTATTTTGGCAGGTTTTATCTGCTGTTTTGTTGATACTACGGCGCGCGCCGCTGCGGTGTGCGCCGATATGAACGCAACTATGAGCACCGTTTGGCGCCCGGGCGGCGGACGGTAGTGGGAGAGGAAGGCTCAGATGAGCGACAGCAAACATGTGACGTATGAGGATGCCGGCGTCGATACCGCCGAGGGCGGCCGCGCCGTCGACGCTATTAAGCAAATGGTTAAGGACACCAACCGTCCCGAGGTCATCGGCGGTATCGGTGGCTTTGGTGGCCTGTTCTCGGCTGCCGCGCTTAAGGATATGGAAGACCCGATTCTGATTAGCGGTACCGACGGCGTGGGCACCAAGCTCGTGCTCGCCCAGATCATGGACCGTCACGAGACGGTGGGCCAGGACCTGGTTGCTATGTGCGTCAACGACATTCTGGCTTCGGGCGCCGAGCCGCTGTTCTTCCTGGACTACGTTGCCATCGGCCACATCGAGGCCGAGCACATGGCAAAGATCATCAAGGGTGTAGCCGACGGCTGTAAGCTCGCGGGCTGCGCGCTCGTGGGCGGCGAGATGGCCGAGCACCCGGGCGTTATGGCTCCTGCCGACTACGACCTTGCCGGATTTACCGTGGGCGTTGTCGACCGTCCCAAGATGCTCGACCCCGCGAACGTCCGCCCCGGCGACGTGATCCTGGGCCTGCCTTCCACTGGCGTGCACTCCAACGGCTACTCGCTCGTGCGCAAGGTCATTGGCGTCGACGGCATTAAGCCGGGCACGCCCGAGGCCGCCGCTAAGGCCGAGGAGCTGAGCCGTCCGCTCGAGGAACTCGGCGGCGCATCGCTGGCAGACGCCCTGCTGGCTCCCACGCGCATCTACGTCAAGCCGATCCTGGAGCTGCTGCGCGACGGCGCCAACGTTCATGCCATTGCCCACATCACCGGCGGCGGTATTACCGAGAACCTCAACCGCGCGCTCGCCGACGACGTCGACGCTGTGGTCACCCGCAACGGTGCCGAGATGGGCTGGGACGTTCCGCCCGTCATCACCTATGTGTCGCGCCAGGCCGAGCTTGCGCCCAACGAGGCGTGCAAGACCTTCAACATGGGCGTTGGCCTGTGCCTGATCGTCGCCCCCGAGGACGAGGCTGCCGTGACCGAGGCCCTGGTCGCGCTGGGCGAGAAGCCGTTCCGCGTGGGCGAGTGCGTCGAGGGCTCCGGTAAGGTCGTGTACTCCGATGAGCGCTAACGAGCAGATGGCTGCTGCCGCGAGCCTGGGCTTTGTGCCCTACACCCGTCCGACCGGCACCGATACGGCCGAGCCGCTCAAGATCGGTGTGCTCATCAGCGGTTCGGGTACCAACCTGCAGGCGCTGATCGATCTGATCGCCGCCGGCAAGCTCAACGCTTCGATTGAGCTTGTGGTGTCGAGCCGTCCTTCGGCTAAGGGTTTGCAGCGCGCTGAGCGCGCGGGCATCCAGACGCTCACGCTGTCCAAGGATGTCTACGCCGACCCCATCGCCGCTGACGAGATCATCGCGCACGAGCTTCTCGAGCGCGGCTGCGAGTATGTGGTCATGGCCGGCTACATGCGCATGGTGCACACGCCGCTGCTGGCGGCGTTTCCCAACCGCGTGGTCAACTTGCATCCAGCGCTGCTGCCGAGCTTTACCGGTGCGCATGCGATTGACGACGCCTTTGCGCGCGGCGTCAAGGTGACCGGCGTGACCGTGCACTTTGCCAACGAGATCTACGACAACGGTCCCATCATTGCCCAGCGTGCGCTGACTGTTGAGGAGGGCTGGGACGTCGACACGCTCGAGGAGCACATCCACGCGATCGAGCACGTGCTGTATCCCGAGGTCGTGCAGATGCTCGCCGACGGCCGCGTTCACGTGCTGGAGAGCGGCAAGGTCGCAATTGACGCGCCTCGCGGCTAGCGGCGCACAGTACAATTTAGCCGAGTAGTCAGGGTGGTCATTGGCGCCAAGACGCGCGTGGCCACCTTTTGTTTTGGGTAGCCACCTGCGACGTTCTTTAACGACTAGTCATTCAAGAACGTCGCAGGTGGCTAGGTGAGAGAGGTGGGCGCATGGCGGATAACGAAGCGCTGTTTACGCCTGAGCTGGTGTTTTTTGATTGGGAGTGTGCAACGCCGGATGAGGTGTTTGCGCGGCTTGAGGGCGAGCTTGCACCACGTGGCTACATTGCCGACGGTTGGCTCGACGCCGTTCGCATGCGCGAGGATGCCTATCCCACGGGTCTTGCCATGCCGGCGGCAAGCATTGCCATTCCGCATACCGATCCGGGGTTTGTGGCCAAGCCCTATATCGCGGTGGTGAAGCCCGCCGCGCCCGTGACATTTAACGCTATGGCTGGCATGGGCGCTCCGGTGCCGGCGCAGATCGTCATCAATCTGGGCATCGCCGAGCCAGGCGGCCAGGTCGAGGCCCTACAGGCGCTCATGAACATCTTTATGGATGCCGATGCCGCAGCCGACGTGCTCGGCCAGACCACGTCCCAGGGCATGGTCGACGCCATCCGCCGTCACTTCTAAGGTGGGGCTGAGTCGGCACTTGGGGACTGTCCCTAACTGCCGGCTGCCAGAGCTGTCCCCTTTGCACCAAAATGGTGCAGATTAACCTGTCCCCAATGCACCAAGCGTGCCGCGGGGGCCGCGTTGTGACACAATGGCGTTTGTTCGATTCGTTATGCGAAAGGCCAACTATGGCAAACAAGAAAAAGAACTCCGAGGCCGCGCCGACGCCCGAGCAGCAGGCCCGCGCTGCCTCCGGCTCTCGCAAGAAGCAGCGCAAGACGTACGTGTCTAAGACCGTCAAGATCGTCCTGGTGGTCATCGGCGTGCTGGCGATGCTGCTTTCCGTCTCGGCGATGGCGTGCTCCGGCCTTATGTCGCAGGCCGAGGACACTTCGGGCTACAAGCTGACCGGCGGTGTTGCTGCAACTATCAACGGCACCAACCTCACCGAGGACACCGTGACCAAGCAGATCATGAGCATGCGCACGTCCTACGGCTACACCAAGGATGAGGATTGGGCGCAGTATCTGGTTGACAACGACCTCACGCCCAAGAAGTACCGCAAGCAACTCATCGACTCCTACACGCAGCAGATTCTGCTTCAACAGGCACAGAAGGAGAACGGCGTGACGGTGTCGGACGAGGAGGTCGAGAAGGCTTGGAAGGACGCGTGCAAGAGCGCGGGCGGTGCCAAGGCCTTTAAGAAGACCCTCAAGACCTACGGCTATACCGAGGACACCTACAAGGATTCGCTCAAGGAGAGCCTGGCGCAGCAGAAACTCAAGGATGCCGTGGCGCCCACCAGCAAGCCCAAGGACAGCGAGATCGTCGATTACATCAACGAGAACCTGTCTAACTACAACGATGCTCGCCGCTCGTCGAACATCCTGATCAAGGTTGATTCCGACGCTTCCGACGAGGACAAGGCCGCCGCCAAGGCCAAGGCGCAGGAGTGCCTGGACAAGATTAACTCCGGCGAGCTGAGCTTTGAGGACGCCGTTGAGCAGTACTCCGAGGACACCGGTTCCAAGGAGAAGAAGGGCGATGTGGGCTGGGATAAGCTCACCACTTTCGTCGACAGCTACCAGACGGCGCTCGAGGGGCTCAACAAGGGCGACGTGAGCGAAGTCGTCGAGTCGACCTATGGTTACCACATCATCAAGTGCACCGACTACTTCCATGTCGATAATCAGGTCGATGACATCAACCAGGTGCCCAAGGCCATCAAGAAGTACGTCTCCAACGTGGTGAAGACACAGGCGGCCAGCACCGCGTACAGCGAGTGGCTGGAGCAGTACAAGAAGGATGCCGACATCACTGTCAACCCCATGCCCAAGGACGTCCCGTATAACGTCAGCCTGAAGGGCGTCACCAAGAGCTCGACCGACGATTCGTCGACGACTGAGTAATCATGGAGCGGTGCTCGCGCGAGTGCCGCCCACGCTATTAGAGAGGATTTGCAGATGACCAACGAAGAGCTGCAGAAAGAAATGATCGCGGCCATGAAGGCCAAGGATAAGGTTCGCCTGTCCATCATTCGCCAGGTCAAGGCCGAGGTGAAGAATATCGAGGTTAACGAGCGCCGCGATGTGACCGAGGAAGACGTCAACAGCATGATTAAGCGTCTGATCAAGCAGACGAGCGAGACGCTGGAGATGTCCATCAAGGCCGGCACCGACCAGGAGCGTACCGACAACCTGACCGAGCAGGTCAAGATTCTAGAGAGCCTGCTGCCCGCGCAGGTTTCGGGCGAGGAGCTCGAGGCCCTGATCGAGCAGGTCATCGCCGAGCTGGGCGCGACCTCTAAGAAGCAGATGGGCCAGGTCATGGGCGCTCTGGGTAAGGCCACTGGCGGCAACTTCGATAAGCCGGCAGCAGCAAAGATCGTCGGCGCCAAACTCGCATAGGGGCCGAGCGGTACATAGTTGATGTTGAGGGGGCGTGGCCGTCATGGTCGCGCCCCTTTTTGCTGGCTGGGCGCTCATTGGGGACAGACTTAAATGAGTGCCCAATGAGTAGGTACTCATTTAAGTCTGTCCCCAATGAGTGGGTTCCAACGAGCAGGTGGAAGATTGCGGGTTCTTTACGGGAATGTAGTGTGGGCTGCGGAAACGCGGTTCTTTCCGTACAATAGTTCAACTCGTGTAAACGCAGGGAAGGGACATTCATGGCAGACATGATCGAGATCAAGCATCTCAACAAGTACTTTGGCGACCTGCATGTGCTCAAAGATATCAACCTCACCGTCAAGCGCGGCGAGAAGCTCGTAATGATCGGGCCCTCCGGTTCGGGTAAGTCGACGCTCATCCGCTGTGTCGATTATCTTGAGGAGCCCACGTCGGGCGAGGTCGTCATCGACGGTACGCCGCTCACCAAAAAGAATCACCTGGAGATGGCTCGCAAGTATAGTTCCATGGTGTTTCAGCAGTTCAACCTGTATCCCAACATGACGGTGCTCGGCAACCTGACGCTCGCGCCCATCAAGCTGCAAAAGAAGAGCAAGGAGGAGGCGACCGAGATCGCCATCGCCGCGCTCAAGCGCGTCGGCATGGCGCATAAGGCCGGCGAGTATCCGCAGAATCTCTCGGGCGGTCAGCAGCAGCGCATCGCCATCGCCCGTGCCCTGTGCACCAAGCAGCCCATCATCCTGTTTGACGAGCCGACCTCGGCGCTCGACCCCGAGATGGTTCAGGAAGTTCTGGACGTTATGATTGAGCTCGCGCAGGAGGACATCACCATGATCTGTGTGACGCACGAGATGGGCTTTGCGCGTCAGGTGGCCGACCGCGTCATCTTTATGGAGGACGGCCGCATTCTGGAGGAGGGTACGCCCGAGCACTTCTTCGATAACCCCGAGAACCCGCGCTGCCGCGAGTTCCTGTCCAAGATTCTGCACTAGGCGCGGTGATGGACATGACGGATATGACGAGGGCGGCCGTGTCGCGCCGTCACTTTTTGCAGCTGGCGGGCGCCGGCATGCTCGCGCTGACGGGGACCGCGCTTACCGGTTGCGGCAACTCCACCAGCGGCGAGGGCTCCGACAAGGGGTCCAAGCTTGCGGCCATCAAGTCGCGCGGCCATCTGAATGCCGGCGTTAAGAAGGACGTTCCCGGCTACGGCTATTACGACACCGCCAAGGGCCGCTTTGAGGGCATGGAAGTCGATTTGTGCTATCAGATCGCCGCTGCTGTCTTTGACGTGAGCTACAAGGAGGCCCGCGCCCAGGAGCTTGTCGAGTTTACCGACGTAACGCCCAAGACACGCGGCCCGCTGATCGATAACGGCCAACTCGACGTGGTCGCGGCGACCTACACCATCACCGACGAGCGCAAGAAGAGCTGGGATTTCTCGACGCCGTACCGCACCGACTATGTGGGACTCATGGTCAAGAAGCGTTCGGGCTTTACCTCGATTGAGGATCTGGATGGCAAGGTCATTGGCGTGAGCCAGGGTGCCACCACACAGGGCCTCATCGAGCAGATGATCAAGGACAACGGCTTTAGCTGCAAGCCCGAGTTTAGGGCCTTTAGCGGCTACCCCATCATCAAGAGTTCGCTCGACGCCGGCAATATCGACGTCTTTGCCATGGACCGCTCCACGCTGGCCGGTTATATGAACGAGACCGTTGAGCTGCTGCAGCCCGAGGTCAAGTTTGGCGAGCAGGGCTACGGCGTGGCGACCAAGAAGGGCTGCGACCTTTCGGCCGTGGTCGATCAGGTGATTTGCGATCGCCTGGCCGACGGCTGGCTCGACCAAGAGGTCAAGACCTGGGGTCTTGTATAGGCACATCGTCCAAGGAAGGAATCAAATGCTCGAAGGATTATTTGACGCCGACCGTTGGTCGACGACATTTCAAAACATGGGGCCCTTCTGGGAGGGCTTTGGCGTGACGCTGCAAGTGGTCGTTGCCGGTCTACTGCTGTCGCTGGTACTGGGCACGCTGCTGGGCGTGTTCTCTACCACTCGCTCGCGCGTGCTGCGCGCCATAAGCCGCGTGTACGTGGAGTTTTACCAGAACACCCCGTTGCCCGTGCAGGTGCTCTTTATGTACATGGCCGGTCCGCAGTTTTTGCAGGCCATAACCGGTGCCGATCAGCCGGTGCGCATCGCGCCGTTCGTGCTGGGCTTCTTGGGTGTGGGCCTGTATCACGCGGCCTACATTTCGGAGGTCATCCGCACTGGTATCGAGGCGGTTCCGCGCGGTCAGATGGAGGCGGCCCAGAGCCAGGGCTTCACCCGTGCGCAGGCGTACTGGTACATCGTGCTGCCCCAGACATTCAAGATCATTCTGCCGCCGCTGTGTAACCAGGCACTCAACCTGGTCAAGAACACGTCGGTGCTGGCGCTTGTGGCCGGCGGCGACCTTATGTACCGTTCCGACAACTTTGTGAGTCTGTACGGTTACCTGCAGGGATACATCGTCTGCTGCCTTATGTACTTCATCATCTGCTTTCCGCTCGCCATGCTGGTGCAGTGGCTCGAGCGCCGCTCCAAGGAGCGTCCGCGCGGCGTGAGCCTGGCCGAGCTGGGGCTCGACAACGTAGAGGAGGCCTAGCGCATGGAAATCTTCAACGCGACCAACCTGCTCTACATTTGGGGCGGCTTTGTTAAGACAATCGAGATCTCGGCGCTGTCGATCTTTTTCTCGCTCATCTTTGGCACGGTGCTGGCGCTCGTTAAGAGCTATGCGCCCCGCCCGTTCCGTATTTTGGTGAGCGCCTATATCGAACTGTTCCGTTGCACGCCAAACCTGCTGTGGATCCTGTTTATCTACTTTACGGTGCAGGGTTTGGACATTGTGATTTCGACCATCGCCTTTACGCTGTTTACCAGCGCTGTTATGGCCGAGATTGTGCGCGGCGGCCTCAACTCGATTCCGCGCGGCCAGTTTGAGGCAGCGCAGAGCCAGGGCTTCGGCTTCTTTGCCACCATGCGCTACATCATTTTGCCGCAGACGTTTAAGACGATCATTCCGGCGCTGTTTAGCCAGTGCACGACCGTCATTAAGGACAGCTCGTATCTTTCGGGCATTAACGTGGCCGAGCTCATGTACACGGCAAACGTGGTGATGGCCCACGCGATCGACCTGTCGCAGGTGCTTATGCTCTACGGCCTGGTGTTTGCGATGTACTTTGTGCTCAACTTTGGTATCTCGCTGCTGGTTCGCGCATATCAGAGGCGAATGGTGGCAGCGTAGAATGTGGCAAAGGGACAGCCCCTTTGTCACATAGAGAAAGGAATCGCGATGAGCGATCTGGAGAATAAGAAGAATCCTGTGGTCATTACCATCGCGCGCGACTTTGGCGCCGAGGGCCACGAGATTGGCCGCATGCTTGCCGACGAGTTGGGGATTCCGCTGTACGATAACGAGCTGCTGGTACGTGCGTCGCTGCGCGCGGGCGAGTCGCTCGACAAGATGGCCGCCTACGACGAGCGTCTGGCCGTGGAGAACATGGCGTTTCTGCCCGACCGCTACGATGCGCGTTCGTACTCGGACAAGTTGTTCCAAAAGATGAGCCAGGTGATTTTGGATCTGGGTGAGACCGAGAGCTGCATTATCGAAGGCCGCCTGTCCGATTATCTGCTGCGCAACAACCCCAACCACATTGCCGTGCTGGTGACCGCACCCTTTGAGGACCGCGTCGAGATCGTGCGCAAGAAGCGTGGCCTTAACAAAAAGAAGGGTGCCAAGCTGGTCAAACAGCAGCAGAAGGCGCGCGAGGCGTTCTATAAGCGCTACAGTGCCGGAAAGTGGAAGATGACGAGCGGTAAAGACATCGTCGTCAACCGCGCCAAGCTGGGCCGCGAGGGCTGCAAAGACGTTATCGCCGCTGCCTACCGCTACAAAGTGGCCCAGCTCGAAGGCTAACCGACCAAAACCATCACAAAGGTGCCTGTCCCCATCGTGGTGGTTGGGTGGTCGGCATAGAAAAAGTCCCCGCCGGGCGTGTGCTCGACGGGGACTTTGCCGTTTGATGGCTAGCGCTGTAGGTGATTACTCGCCCAGCAGGCTCTTGGTGATGGAGGCAGCGGCCTTCTTGCCGGCGCCCATCGCCAGAATGACCGTAGCGGCACCGGTGACGATGTCGCCGCCAGCCCAGATGCGGGGATCGGTGGTCTGGCCAGTCTCCTCGTCGGCAACGATGTAGCCCCACTTGTTGAGCTCCATCTTGCCGCCGATCTTCTTTGCGAAGGGGTTGGCGTTGGTGCCGATAGCCGAGATTGCGACGTCGCAGGGAATCTCCTCGATGGCGCCCTCGATGGGCACCGGGCGACGACGGCCGGACTCGTCAGGCTCGCCGAGCTCCATCTTCTGGACCTTGACGGCGCACACGGAGCCGTCCTCGCCAGCGACAAACTCGAGCGGGGAGACGAGCGGCAGAACCTCGACGCCCTCGGCCTTAGCATGGTGCAGCTCGGCGCGACGGCAGGGCATCTCGTCCTCGGTACGGCGGTAAGCGATGATGGCGTGCTCGGCGCCCAGGCGCTTGGCGGTACGGACGGCGTCCATAGCCACGTTGCCGCCGCCAAAGACGACGACGTTCTTGCCGTGCTTGGTGGGGGTGTCGTACTCGGGGAACTTGTTGGCCTTCATCAGGTTCACGCGGGTGAGGTACTCGTTCGCGAAGAAGACGTTGGGCAGGTTCTCGCCGGGGACGTTGAGGAACTTGGGCAGGCCGGCGCCGGTCGCCACGTAGATGGCGTCGAAGCCCTGCTCGAACAGCTCCTCGGCCGTGGCCATGTTGCCCACGACGGAGTTGTACTCAAATTTGACGCCCATGTCCTCCAGGCCGTCGATCTCGCGCTTGACGACTGCCTTGGGCAGACGGAACTCGGGGATGCCGTAGACCAGCACGCCGCCGCCGGTAAAGAAGGCCTCAAAGACGGTAACGTCAAAGCCGTTGCGGGCGAGCTCGCCGGCGCAGGTGATGCCGGACGGGCCGGAGCCAACGACGGCGACCTTCTTGCCGTTCTTGGGGGCCATCTTGGGCGTGGAGGCGAGCTCGGGGCGGTCACCCAGGAAGCGCTCGAGCTGGCCGATGGCCACGGGCTCGGACTTCTTACCACGGATGCACTTGCCCTCGCACTGGTTCTCCTGCGGGCAGACGCGGCCGCAGATGGCGGGAAGCATGGAGTCCTCGCGGATGGTATCGAGAGCGCCGCCGAAGTCCTTCGCGCGGATCTGCTCGATAAAGCGGGGAATGTTGATGTTGACGGGGCAGCCCTCAACACAGAACGGCTTCTTGCAGTTGAGGCAGCGCTCAGCCTCGGCCAGCGCCATCTCCTCGGTGAAGCCCTTGTCGACGGGGCGGAAGTCGCAGGCGCGCTCGGCAGCCGGCTCCTCGTTATCGGGGGTGCGGGGCGACTTCATATCGGCAACGAAACGACCGTTAACTAGTGGCATGCGCAGCTCTTTTCCTCATAGGCCTTGAGGGACTCGCCCTCTTCGGAACGGTAAGCGGCCTGGCGGGCACGAAGGTCATCCCAGTCGACCAGGGTGGCATCGAAGTCGGGGCCGTCGACGCAAGCGAACTTGGTCACGCCGCCCACCTCGACGCGGCAGCAGCCGCACATACCGGTGCCGTCAACCATGATGGGGTTGAGGGACGCGGTGATGGGGGTGTCGTATTTCTGGGCGGTGAGGGTCGAGAACTTCATCATCGGAACGGGGCCGACGCAGAAGACCTGGCTCACGGCCTTGTCCTGCAGCAGGCGCTCCAGCGGAGCGGTGACAACGCCCTGCTCGCCGTAGGAGCCGTCGTCAGTGGTGATGTGGATGTGGTCCTCGTCGAGGAGCTCGCGGAACTGGTCCTCCATAAGCAGGAGGTCCTTGGTGCGGGCGCCCATGATGGCGTGCACCTCGTGGCCGGTCTCGACCAGGTGCTTGGCGACCGGGAAGGCAATTGCCAGGCCGACGCCGCCGCCAATGACGGCGCAGGGGCCCTCAGCCATCTCGGTGGGAACGCCCAGCGGGCCCACGACGTCGCGCAGCGACTCGCCGGCCTCGTAGGTGGAAAGCATCTCGGTGGTCTTGCCGATCACCATGAAGATGAACTCGACCCAGCCCTCGTCACCGTTCCAGCCGGCCAGGGTAAACGGGACACGCTCGCCCGTCTCGTTGGCGCGAACCATGAGGAACTGTCCAGCGTGCGCATGCTTGGCGATTGCGGGCGCCTCGATGCGGAACTTGAACACCTTCTCCGAGAACTGCGTCTTCTCCAGGATCTTATACATAGAACCCCTCTCTTGTTAGGGCCGCCGAACCGTGCCTCCACGGAAATGGACGGTAGCCCGAATAAAACCGTACGCGCACAGGCGTTGTGCAGACATACGGTGCAAATTATACCCTCATGGACATGTCGCTTACGTGTATCTTCGGCGGTTGGGAGCAGGGTTTATCCACTTTGGCCTACTAAAGGGGGAGAGGTTTATTTTGGTCGGTTTTATCAGGTAAAACGGCAAAGGGGGCCGGCCTCGCGCTTCGGTGAGGCCGGCCCCCTTTGGAGCGTTGCATATGTATGGCGG
>CAJMRO010000033.1:0-16658 GCA_905215825.1 uncultured bacterium | reverse complement strand
GGCCCCATCCACTGTGCCCACGGCCTCACGCCCATTCCCGTCCCCGCTGTCGTCAACCTGTGCCAGGCGGGCAATATCGCCCTCACGCCTGCACCGGTCGCCGGCGAGCTCGTGACGCCGACGGGCGCCGCCATCGTCACCGCGCTGCGCACGTCCGACCAACTGCCCTCACGCTACCGCATCGAAGCCGTCGGCTACGGCGCCGGCAAACGCCCCTACGAAGGTTGCTCCGGTACGCTCCGCTGCCTACTCGTTCACGCGGACGCATAGCCATGGATGCCCGCAAGGCAAAAAGCCGCGCTGCCATCGTTACGGCGTTCTCCGAGCTCCTGTGCGAGAAAGACTACGGCAAGATCACCGTCGGCGACATCATCGCTCGTGCCCACGTAGGTCGGGCCACGTTCTACGGGCTCTTCAAGAGCAAAGATGACCTGCTCGCTGAGCTCGTGCGCGATATCTGCACCCATGCCCTCGACGATGACGGTACGCCCCTCGATGACCCACTCGTACAGGTCGAGCATATCCTCAACAACCTCTGGAATCGTCGGCAGGGTGTACGGGCACTGGTAGCCGGCGCCGGCTCACGCGTCTTCGCCGACTGCTTACGCAAGACCATCATGTCACGAGCAGCCGAAACCGTGCCCGTCGACCCCTCAGGCCCCGCCGGCACCATGGACCGAAGCTTCCTACTACACCACATAGCCTCAAGCTTTGTAGGAATGGTCCAATGGTGGGCCTGGCACAATTTCCAAGCAGATAAAGCCGACGTAGCCAAAGACTACCTCTCAGCCATAAAGCCCCTCTTCACCTAAGTAAGAAGCTCATCCCAAAGCAACGCCTCAACCCAGAGCGCCACGCATCCCAAAGTGCCACTCGCGCTTCAATGCCCCCCCCAACAGCAACAAGCCCCTCCCATCCAAATCCAAATTAAGATTTATATGTTGGATTGCTTGCTCGAGCGCAGCAAAGACCCCGCAGCTGGCCGTATGGGGTAACTTCCCAGCGCATTCCGCAGGACGAAAGAACCCCCGCCGCACGAAGTGCGCAGCGGGGGTTCTTTCATGTCCGAGGACGCGCTGGGAAGTTACCCCATGCGGCCAGCGGACAACTATGTAGCCTTGGACTAGAACATACCCAAGAAACCGTGCACAAACAGCGCGGCCAGAGCGGCACCGACAAACGGCGCGATGCCAGGAACAAGCAGGCCGTACTTCCAGTTGTTGTCAGCCTTGTTCTTGATCGGCAGCACCTGATAGGCCATGCGAGGACCAAGGTCACGAGCCTGGTTCATGGCGAAGCCGGTGATGCCGCCCATGCCCATGCCAACAGCCCAAACGATCAGACCGACGCAGATGGCGAGCATCAGGACGTTCTCGCCAGCACGGTTAGCAGCAGCAAGGATGGCGCTGATGAACACAAAAGTGCAGATAGCCTCGCAGAAGAAATTACGGGCATAGTTCGTACCCTCGGTGGTGGGGTTGGTCGAGAAGATATTGCGCTGGGCAATGGGATCGACGACGCCCTCGGAAGCCTTGAACTCATCGGCATACATAAGCCAAGCGATTACGGCGCCCACAAAGCCGCCGAGCATATCGGCAATCATGAAGGGGATGCAGCTGCTCCACGGCACCAGGCCTACGATGCACTGGGCAAGCACCATGGCGGGGTTCATACACACGGCGCCGCCAAAGACAAACAGGCAGACCGAGATGCCGAAAGACCAGGTGGTGATGGCAAACATGTGGCCGGAGCCCTGATACTTGGTGCCCTTGAGCACGGTATCGCAGTGCACGCCCACGCCAAAGATGATCATGAGGGCCGTTGCGCCGAATTCGCAGAGGAGTTTGGTAAGCATAAAACCTTATCTTTCTTGTCGGTTATAAACGATTCGTTTAGGCCGCGTACTAGTGCTGTGCGACGACAACGCCTAGGCCATCGGGAATGACGGCCACCTTGGCATCGGCACCCTTCATCTCAAAGGCGAGCTTGAGCGCCTCATCGAGAGTGTTGACCGGCGTCATGTGCATATCCTTGATCATCTGGTGATCGCACAGGTCGGTAACCATGATCACAGGATGATGCGCCAGGATGCGGGCAAAGATCTGGCTCGTCCACTGGTCGGGCAGGGTCTCGTCCTTAGGACGGTCGATGCAGGCGCGCTCAAACTCTGCCGGATCATTGTCGGCGATGTTGTGATAGAAGCCCTCGCCACCGTGACCGTCGGCACAGCCGGCGACGTCGATGATCACGCCGCCCTCGGGAAGCGTGGCCTCGGCAGAGCACATGCCCTTCACGGCCTGGTAGATGTTCTGGTCGAGCGGGTAGCCGCCGTTGGTGGTGATGGCAATCTCGCACTCGACGGGCTCAACGCCGGCAAGGCTCTTCACGAACTCGCAGCCAGCCTCGTGCGCCTTGTGGATATCGCCGGCAAAGGAGCCGATGACCTCGTGCTTGCCGTTGAGCACCACGTTAAGCACAAAGGCAAGGTGAGCCATCTCGGCGGCAGCAAACATGTCCTCGCTCACGTGGTTGTGGCACAGGTTGCCGGCACGCGAGTGGGAATCATTCACAAACTGACCGTTGTGGTTGTACATGATGGTCTTGTAGCTGGCGATGCCAGGCAGGACGGACTTGCGGCTACCAGAGAAACCGGCAAAGAAGTGCGGCTCAATAAAGCCCTCGGCAAGCAGCAGATCGCAATCGGCGGCAATCTTGTTGATGATGCACTCGCCACCAGAAGGCAGGGTGCCGATCTTTTTCATCATGCTGTCGTCAGTCGCGACGTGCATAACGATTTCCTCGTTGGCAACGATCTCCTCGCCGTACTTGTTGACGAGTTCCTCATGCGTCGACGGACGATGCATACCCGTAGCAACCAAAATGCGCACGCGAGCCTCGGGCGCAGCGGAATGGATGTGATGCAGCAGAATAGGCATCGTCACACGCGAGGGAACGGGACGCGTATGGTCGGAGCTAATGATGACGATATCCTTCTTGCCAGCACAAAGCTCCTCGAGCGACGGCGAGCCATAAGGGTTGGCAAGCGACTCCTCTACCAGCTCTTCCTGCGATTTCGTGGTCTTAAACTCGTTTTGATGACCTTCCATCACACCCGCGAAGTTCTTATCCTCGAGCTCCAGATGCAACGTCTTGTGGTCAAACGGCAGTTCACATTCAAACAATGACGAGCGCCCTCTTCCTTTTCAACTGACACACTAGATAAACCGTTGGAAGGATACGCCGCTCACCGAAAAACACCACCGTCCACCGACTCATTAACACAACGTTCATATTTGACCCACAACAAAACGGCCGCGACCCCAAACGGGACCGCGGCCGCCTGTCAAAGACACTATAGACAGGATGATTTACGCAGCGCCGAGGCAAACATCTAGTCCGAGACGTACGCACGTAAGCCATTTTGCATAAATTCATTAATTAATTGCATAAGATGGCGCATGGATTTCTGGCCATAACTGGGTAGTACCCTCCGGAGCGTGCATTTTTGCGAGTATTCAGCATCGCGGGATAAGATTTTGGTGCCAAAAATCTTTCAAAAGGTAGATAGTCCTCATGACTCGACCCATCTGGATAGCATGCGGCGAGAAACCAGCCATATATGATCGTCGCCAAAGCCCAATCGTCGTGCAAAAGCATCAACAAAGGCAGCGAAAGCCGGCTATGGCCTTATGCATCAATCTTTGGCTGCTGAAAACTCCGTTTTTTGCACGTCGCCCCAAGCACCACCCTCACCCAGCGGCTGATCCGCCGAAGACCGGACATCGCAGGGCCCGCCATCAGTTTACTTTTAGGCACACTCCGCAGGACGCAAGAAGCCCTCGCCGCACGAAGTGCGCAGCGAGGGCTTCTTGCATGTCCGAGGACGCGCCGGGAGGGAACTTGCTCTCCGCCCGGACAGGTAAGGCAAATTACGCGACGGTGTAAACCCAGTTGTGCTTATCCTCGACAGCACCGGACTGGATACCAGTCAGGGTCTCGCGGAGCTTCTTCATCACAGGACCGATCTCGGTGTAGCCAGCCGGGAAGGTCACGGTCTCGTCAGCACCATAGACCTTGTTGTCGATCTCGCCAACCGGGGAGATGACGGCAGCGGTGCCGCACAGGCCGCACTCCACAAAGGTGCCGGCCTTGACCTCGGCCCACTCGACGGGACGCTGGTCGACGGTCATGCCCAGGTCCTGAGCAACCTGAACGAGCGAACGACGAGTGATAGAGGGCAGGATGGAGTCGGTGTGGGACTGCGGAACGACGAGGGTGCCGTCCTCCTTCACGAACAGGACGTTAGCGCCACCGGTCTCCTCGACATAGGTGCGGGACTCGGAGTCGAGATACAGGTTCTCGGCATAGCCCTCGCGATGGGCCTCCATCGTGGGCTTAAGGGACATGGCGTAGTTGAGGCCGGCCTTGATGTTGCCGGTGCCGTGCGGTGCGGCACGGTCATACTCGGAAACGCGCAGCTTGACGGGCTTGAGGCCACCCTTAAAGTACGGACCGACCGGGGTCACGAGAATGCGGAACGTGTACTCAGGAGCGGGAGCCACGCCGATCACGTCACCGGAGCCGATCATAAACGGACGCACGTACAGGGTCGCGCCGGAACCGAAGGGCGGAACCCAGGCGGCGTTGGCAGAAACGACCTGCTTGACGGCCTCAACGAACTTGTCCTTGGGGAACGGGGGCATCTCGAGGCGCTGGGCAGAGTTATACATACGCTCAGCGTTCATGTCGGGACGGAAGCAGACGATGCTGCCGTCCTCGGCGGTGTAGGCCTTCAGGCCCTCAAAGACCTCCTGGCAGTAATGGAAGATACCGCCGCACTCGGAGACATGCAGGGTGTGGTCGGTGGTCAGGCCGCCCTCGTCCCACTCGCCATCCTTCCAATGAGCCTCGTAGCTGTAATCGGTCTTCATGTAGCCAAAGCCGAGGCTACCCCAATCGATATCCTTCTTCTCGACAGTCATATGTCGCTCCTTACATACACAGTTGCATACTCGCGAACCCGCACGCAAGGACCGAGGCCGACCGCGTCGCAACGTCGCACGCCCGGAGCGTAGAGCCGGACGGGACACGCAAGCAGCATCAAAGCCGATGGCACGTCGATTCGCATGCACGAGATTGTACTCCGCTCGCGCGTCTGATAAAACGCTTTTCTTTAACTAAGTAAAGTATTTTCATTTGACCGAAGCTGAAGAGGCCCGCCACCGTAAACGGTGACGGGCCTCAACTGTACGGTCTGCGCGCTGGCTCGAGCTAGGCGTTCTATTTACCCAGCTTGGCCTTAACCAGACCGACCACGGTCGGGATGATCGACACGGCAACGATGCCGATAATCAGCAGCTCAAAGTGCTCCTGCACAAAGGGAATGCCGCCAAAGAAGTAGCCCAGCAGCGTAAAGACCGTCGACCAGGTAATGCCGCCCAGCACGTTAAAGACGACAAAGTTGCGCCAGTGCATGCCGCCCATGCCAGCGATAAAGGGCACAAAGGTGCGGATAAACGGGAAGAAGCGACCCAGGAAGATGGCCAGGTGACCCCACTTGTCCAAGAAGTCCTCGGACTTTTTGATGCGCTCGGGCGTCATGGCCTTGACCTTGCCCGAAGCGATGATCTTGCGGCCAAAGAAGTGACCGATCATAAAGTTGCACTGATCGCCCAAAATGGCAGCGGCCCATGCGGTGGCCAGAAGCGCCACGATGTTAAAGCCGCCGTTGTGGGCAAAGAAACCCGAGGCGAACAGCAGCGAATCACCGGGAAGGAACGGGAAGAACACCACGCCCGTCTCGATAAAGATGATCAGGAACACGCAGCCGTAGGCCATAAGCGGGCCGGCGGCGATCCAGCTGGCAATCGCGGTGCGCGGGTCTTTGAGCAGCTCGGCGATAAAATTAATGAAACCCATGAAGTAAAACCTCTCAGTTATGGGCGCGGATACGTCCAAGTTGACCAGTATACGGTTGCGGTGCCCCCTCGTGCGCAACCCCACAAAAGCATGACTCCATTACCAGCAAGTTTGCATAACTGACACCTGTCGCGCAATGCCGCCAAGATTGTCCTTCCTAATCCCTAGCGAATCGCTATACTTTATTGAATCGCATTGCCATGGCGCTAAGGGAGGGCGGCCGGTGAGCTTTATCAATACCATTCGCGAGGACATCAAGACCGTCCAGGCGCAGGACCCCGCCGCGCAAAACGGTCTGGTCATCTTCCTTTCCTATCCTGGCCTGCACGCCAAGTGGAACCACGTGCCCGAGCACTGGCTGTGGGAGCACGGTCATCGCTCGCTCGCCCGCGTGCTCTCGCAAATCACCCGCCACATCACCGGCGTCGAGATTCACCCTGCCGCGCAGATTGGCAAGCACTTCTTTATCGACCACGCCATGGGCGTCGTCATCGGCGAGACCACCATTGTGGGCGACAACTGTGTGCTCTACCAGGGCGTCACGCTCGGCGGCACCGGCAACGAGACCGGCAAGCGTCACCCCACCCTGGGCAACAATGTCACGGTGGGCACGGGCGCCAAGGTGCTCGGCAACATCCGCATCGGCAACAACGTCAAGATCGGCGGCAACTCGGTCGTCGTTAAGGACGTCCCCGACAACTGCACCGTCGTGGGCGTGCCGGGACGTATCATCAAGCGCAACGGTTGCCGTGTGTTCGAGGAGAGTTTCGACGCCAAGCAGCATCGCGAGTACATGCCCGACGATGCCGCCGAGCAGAGCGCCCTCAACCGTCAGGGCATCACCGAAAACGCCCGTCGCGTCAAGGAACTCGAGCAAGAGGTGGCCGAGCTCAAAGCCCTCGTCGCCAAGCTCGTGGACGAACGTTAGGAACGCAAGCGGCACAAAACGACATCGGCACCGACGCAAAAGGCGCGCCAGGGAATCAATCCCCGGCGCGCCATTCCTTTTGATGTGACATGCGGGACTGTCCCTTTGTCACATTATGCGAACTGACTCAGATAGAGGTCGGCGTAGGCACCCTCGGCAGCCAGCAGCTCCTTATGCGTACCCTGCTCGATGATATTGCCGTGGTCCATGACCAAGATCAGGTCGGCGTCCACGATCGTCGACAGGCGATGCGCGATCACAAAGCTCGTGCGCCCGCGCATAAGCGCGTCCATGGCACGGCCGATAGCAAGCTCGGTACGCGTGTCCACGCTTGAGGTCGCCTCGTCCAGGATTAGAATCGCCGGGTTGTTGAGCAGCACGCGTGCGATGGTCAGCAGCTGACGCTGGCCCTGGCTGATGCTTTCGGCATCGTTGGCCACGCGCGTGTCGTAGCCCTGCGGCATGGTGCGCACAAAGAAGTCAACCTGGGCGGCGCGCGCAGCCGCAACAATCTCCTCGCGCGTTGCCTCGGGGCAGCCGTAGGCGATGTTCTCGGCAATCGTGCCGTCGAACAGCCAGGCGTCTTGCAGCACCATGCCAAACTGCTGACGTAGCTCGCCGCGATCCATGAGGCGCGTGTCCACGCCGTCGAGGGTAATGCGACCACCGTCGATCTCGTAGAAGCGCATGAGCAGATTGATGAGCGTGGTCTTACCCGCACCCGTGGTTCCCACCACCGCGATCTTCTGACCCGGCTCGGCGGCAAACGACACGTCGCGCATAAGCGGCTTGTCGGGCGAATAGCCAAAGCGCACATGCTCAAAAGCGACACGGCCCTCCACCTTGCCTGGCAGCTTGGCGGCGGCCGCTGGCAACGGATCGGCTTCCATCTCGGGCTCGTCGAGCAGGTCGAACACGCGCTCGGCGCTCGCCAGCGCGCTCTGTAGCGAGTTAAAGGTAAACGACAGCTGCGTCATGGGCTCGGACGCCTCATAGATAAACTGGAAGAACGCCTGGAACACGCCGACGGTCATATGCCCGGCAACCAACATGCTGCAGCCCACAAGCGCAATCACGATCTGCGCCAAGCGGCCGATAAAGCGCACCGCGGGACCGACGGCGTTAATCATAAAGTCGGCCTTGGCGCTCACGCGCGCCAGCTCCTTCGAAGCCTCGTGCACCTCGGCAGAGCTCTGGCGCTCGCGGTTAAACGCACGGATTACCAGACGGCCCGAGTAGCCTTCCTCGACCGCGCTCGTAATCTTGGACACCCACTCCTGGCGCTCGCCCGTCACATCGTGCGTGCGGCGCGAAACGACCTTCGTCACCAGCAGCGAAAGCGCCGTAAAGAACAAAAAGACAAGCGTGAGCGGCACGCTAAACACGAACATCACGCTCACGGCGCCCACCACGGTACCGATCGACACCAGAAGCTGCAGCAAGCCGCGCTGCATGCTCTCGGACATCTTGTCCAAGTCGTTGGTCGCACGGCTGACGACCTCGCCGGGACGATGCGCATCAAAGTAGGCAAGCGGCAGACGGTTGAGCTTTTGCGCGATGCGGTTGCGTAGGCGCAGGTTGAGGCGCTCGGCAACGCTCGACATCAAAAAGCTCTGGAGTGCGTAGAACGAGGCGGCGGCAGTCCAGATCATAAAGTAGATGAAGATGGTCCTGCCGCAGTTCTCCCAGGTAATGCTGAAGGTAGTGTTGTTGGCAAACGCCAGCTTCATGTGCCCCCACAGCTCATCGATCACGCGGGCGCTGTAAGCCGGCGCCGCGGTGTTAAAGATGACATAGAACACGATGCTCGCGAACACGATATAGAAGCGCCAATGGTCGCCGGCGGCTTCGCTCCACAGGCGGCGCACCGTCGCCCAGGTGTCGCGGGGCGTCTCGTCCTCGTCCTCGTCGTCAACGTCGCGCATGCGTTCCGCCTCGGCGCGGGTGCGCTCGTCCTCGGCGCGCTCGTTTTCCTCGTAGAGTGCCTGGCGGCGAGCCTCGCGCTCCGCCGCCTTGGCGGCTTCGTCCAGGCCGGGTGTGGCGCCCGTCTCCTCAACTGTCTCTGCAACCGCGGCATCCTCGGCGATGGCCTGCTTCTTGAGCTCCTCGGTCATGCTACTCACCTCCCTTCATCTGCGATTCCGCGATAGCGCGGTACACCTCGCAGGTTTCCATGAGCTCGTCGTGCGTGCCTAGGCCCACGATCTCGCCGTCTTTGAGCACCACGATCTGATCGGCATGCAAAATAGTCGAGATACGTTGCGCGATGATGAGCACCGCGGCATCGCGCGTCTCGTCCTGCAGCGCATGGCGCAGGGCGGCATCGGTCTTAAAGTCCAGGGCCGAAAAACTGTCATCGAAGATATATAGATCGGCATGCTTCATGAGTGCGCGGGCGATCGCCAGGCGCTGGCGCTGACCGCCCGAGAAGTTCGTGCCGCCCTGGGATACCGGAGTATCGAGCCCCTGGGGCTGATCGAGCACAAAGGTGCTCTGGGCAACCTCCAGCGCATGGAGCATGTCGGCATCAGTCGCGCCCTCGTTGCCAAAGCGCAGGTTGCTCGCCACCGTGCCCGAGAACAGCCACGCCTTCTGCGGCACGTAAGCGATATGCCCGCGAATCTCACCTTGCGAAAGGTCGCGCAGGTCAACGCCGTTCAGGCGAATGGCGCCCTTGGTGGCATCGTGGAAGCGAAGCAAAAGCTTGGCCACCGTTGACTTGCCCGAGCCCGTTGAGCCCACGATCGCGGTCGTCTGTCCGCGGCGGCAGGCAAAACTCAGGTCGCACAGGGTGTCCTCGTCGGCATCGTCAAAACGGAACGACATATGGTCGAACACGGCAACCGCGTCGGCACCATCTGCGGACTCAGGCGCCCCGTCGCCCAGCGTTGCCTTGCCGTCCACGATGCTCGGCTCGATTTCGAGCACCTGTTGCGCGCGGTTGAGGCACGCCGCAGCGCGCGGAAGCGTCAGAATCACCATCTGCGCCATCATCACAAAGAACAGGATCAAGATCGCGTATTCCAACACGGCCGAGATGCTGCCGATTTGCATGGCGTGGACGCCCGCGCGGTTGCCGCCCACCCACAGCACCGCCACCTCGGCGATATTCATCAAAAAGAAGCTGGAACTGTCGAGACCCACAAACAGGTGGTTGACCTTGATGGCGTTGGCCGCGTAATCGCTAAACACCTCGTCCAGGCGCTGCTCCTCGTGGCGCTCCTTGTTAAATGCGCGGATGACGCGCACGCCCACGATGTTCTCGCGCAGCACCACGTTCATGCGGTCGATAAAGCTCTGCAGGCGCATAAAGATCGGCGCGGCGTTAGCCACCGTAAAGACCGCCGCCACCAGCACGATCGCAACGACCACACCCAGCAGCGTGCCCATGGCGGGATCGATGAACCAAGCAAAAATGATGCCTGCCACGGCCAAGAACGGCACCGGCAGCACCAACTGAATCGTCTGAAGGACAGCTTGCTGAATCACGTTGATGTCGTTGAGCGAGCGTGTGATCATCGAACCCGTGCCAAAGCGCTCAAAGTCGCTAGCCGCGAGTTCGAGCGACTTGTCGTACACGGCATTGCGGATATCGCAGGCCACGTTGGCGGCCAGGCGCGCCGAAAGATAGCAGCCCAGCACCGTGCCGCCGCTGGCCATGCCGGTCGCGATAAGCATGTACAGGCCGTTGCGTAAAATATAGTCGATATCGCCCGTGGTAATACCGGTGTTGACCATGTTCGCCAGCATCGTGGGAACCAACAGCGTACCGACGTTATCTATCAGCACCGCAAACAGCGTCACCGCAATCAGCCCGCGATACGGCCTCATAAACCTCATTAAGAGTCGCATGTCTCCCCTTCGCTCTTATCGTCAGCCTCGTTCTCAGCGGCCACTTGCCGTTTAAATGCCTCGCACTCTTCGTTAAGAACATGGGAGAACTTACCGACCAAGCGCATGATCTCGCGCTGTTCCCACGGCTCGAGCGCCTCGAATGCCTGTTGCTCGGCTTTTTGCGCTGGCAACGCGTAGCGCTTGGCAAACCGCACGCCTTCTTCGGTCAGTCGCACAACCTTGTTCTTACGACTACCTTCGGCAAACTCCAACGTCGCAAGCCCTCGCGCCCTAAGCGTCTTGATCGCCGAATTGATGGTCTGTTTGCTGTAGAACCATTCACTCGTCAGCCGACTCACGGCAACGCTTCCGCCCGCCGCACTCGTGTCGACGAGCATCCAGTAGGCGCAGTCCGAAAGACCGCAGGCGCGCGCGAACTCCGAATAGATACGGTCAAGCCCGTTGAGCATCCGGTCGAAATCGACCGGGCTAACTGCACTATTCATCTCTCCCACCATTCGATAGTCCGAGTTTTGACCAATTAATATCTCTACATTAGTCCGAGTTTTGACTATCGTCAACAAGCTCGTTGTTTATGGTCGGCTCTACATAAGCATATCGACAAAAAAGACCGCCGGCGCGGGGGCGGCGCCGGCGGTTGCGAGAGAATATCGAGTGTTGGCTGTTAAGCAGCGACGGCCTCATAGACCGTAGCACCCGAGAAGCTGTCATGCAGGCTCTTGCCGGCAATCCACGGCAGCTCGACGACCTCGCAGACCGTGTTGACCAGCTCGGAGCAGTCAGTAAAGTGGCCCTTGTCGTTGAGGGCCTCGCAATCCTGAACACGCCAATAGCCATCGGTGTGCGTGATGTAGTACTCGTGATCGTTGATCGACACGAAAGCGCGCGTCTTGGAACGCAGCAGCTTCAGAAATCCTTCGAAATCGGTCTCGACGACATCTCCAGCCTGGAACATGATGTTACCTCCTGGCCCGGCGCCACCACGGCGCATTGATAAACGTTGGTACTCCTTTAGTAAAACCTTTATCAAAGGTTATGCGTTCGTCATTTAGGCAAGTGGTAAAAAACCGCAGGGTAGACGGGATAAAACGTTTAACCATCCCATTTGTTTGTCACATTCTGAAGGTACTTTTATGCAAACCTACTTTCCCAATTGGAATCTATCCTTTTGGCCGGGCAATTGACCGTCTATCGTTTAAGCCCGACGGGTATGAACGGGGCATCTGCAACGCCACCGCAAGGAGACACCATGGAGACTATCGAAGCACTCATTCACCGCCGCAGCTGCCGCAACTACAGCGATCGTCCCGTCGAGGCTGAAAAGCTTGCACGTATTATCGAAGCCGGCCAATATGCACCGAGCGGCATGGGCCGCCAGCCGGTGACGTTTGTCGCCGTCACCGACCCCGCGACCGTCGAGCATCTCTCACAGCTCAACGCCCAGGTCATGGACAGCAACAGCGACCCCTTCTATGGCGCCAAGACCGTTGTGGTGGTGCTGGTTGACCGCAGCGTGCCCACACATCTGGAAGACGGCTCGCTCGCCATGGGCAACTTGCTCAACGCCGCCTATGCACTGGGTGTCGATTCGTGCTGGATTCACCGCGCGCATGAGGTCTTTGACTCGCCCGAGGGCCTGGAGCTGCTGGCCAGCTGGGGCCTGCCCGCCGACGGCAGCCTGCGCGGCGTCGGTAACTGCATTCTTGGCTACGCCGAGGACACGCTACCCGAGGCAAAGCCGCGCCGCAACAACGTGGTGTACGTGAAATAGTACAGGAACGTCAGCAGGGGTAGCTAATTTGGGACGGGGCTATTTTAGCTACCCCACTCGCAACTTATATTGACGTCGCCGTTGTCGTCGTTTCGTTCGTCTGGGCCGTTTCGGCGCCATCGCCCTGTTCGTCCTCGTCCTTTTGCGCATCGGCGATGGTAGAGGCCGCCGCAACGATACCGCGCTGGGGCGCGACGCTCGTCTGGGCCTGAGCGCCCTCGACAACTTCTGTACCTACATGCGCGAGCTCGGGCGATTTAAACATTGCGTCCAAGTTGGCGCCACCGCCGGCATATCCGAGCGCAGCGAGCGCGATGACGATCACTGCAACGGCGGCCACGATCGGCACGTAGCAATGCCAGCCGGCGGGATTGAGCCCGCTGCGGCGAGCCGCCCCGCGGCTGATGTAGCCGAGCGTTCCGTCGTGCTTGAGCTTTGAGCCCACCACGCGTTTGCGGCCCCACAGCGAGGACTCTGCCTGCATTGCCAAGCGGGCGCTTGCCGAAGGATAGCCGTATTTAGTGCGCTTGAACGAGCCATCAAACCCCGAGGCGTGTTTGCCCCACGTCACCGATGTTGTGCGTCGGTTGACCGGCGCGGCACTCCGCCTTCTGCGGCTCGGTTTTGAAGTCTCAGCCATATGCCCTCGCACGCCGTAACCAAATCGAAACAATAACGCTTTGGACTGTAGCACACGTGTCGCGTGCGGTCACGGGCGCCTCGCTCAACGGTCATCGTCCTTCAGCAAGCGCCACAGCGTTGTACGGCTTATGCCCAGCACCTCCGCCGCACGGGTTCGGTTGCCGTGGAGATGGTCTACAACCAGATGCGCGATATCTCGCTCGGTATCGGCCAGCGGTCGCAGGATATACAGGTCACTTTCAAGCGTCGGGGCGCCAAAGGTTGCGGTCTTAATCACGTCCTCTTGGGCGAGCACTTCCTCCGCCACAGCGCGGTCCACCGTGCCCGTCCCCACCAATATATACAGTCGTTCCGAGACCTCGCGGAGCTGCAGATAGTTGCGCGGCCAGCGGTAAGCATCGAGCGTCTTCGTCGCCGCGGCAGACAGCGTGGGCGCTGCCGTCCCAAATGCATCAGCGAGATATTCCAAATAGCGCGCGACCTTCGTCGACGCGGCTCCCTGCTCGGCGATTGCCGGCGCGACGCTCACCGCACAGGCGAAGCGCTCGGTCACAAAGGCGGCTTGATCACTTTCGCCGCCGCCCGGCATATCGTTTGCCGTCAACACCACATGGCAACGCGTTGCGAGCGCCGTGTCGATCATTGCGGACACGAGCTCGCGCAGACGTTGGGGGCCAACAGCATGCCAGCCGCCCATGCAAAGTGTCAGCCCCGTTTGGAATAGCGGCGATTCGGAACTTTTGAGCAGATGGCGCCAGCCGCGATCCGTAAGCTCATCGAGCGCAACGGACACAAAGGGCTGATCGGCATAGGGTCCATCCAGGTACAGGCGTTTTGCAATCTGATCCTGCCCCGCGCCCAGCTCGCCCTCGAGCATAAGGGGCACCCCACGCGCATAGCTCTCCCGTACGGGGGCAGCGACCGTCGCCGCGTCTTCGACGATGCCGTACGTGCTCGACGCGTAGCGAGCCTCGACTTCGTCGGCATTGAGCCACTCGATGCCCGCATGCGTCGCAGCGGCGCGCACCTCATGCGCCACGACCACCCAAAGCGCTCCGCGCTCCTTGGCCGCCGGGCGCACCGTCAAGCTCAACCGCACGCCCTCGTGGCCCATCACCAGGCGTGCCCCATCGCCCACGCGAGCGAGACGCTCGGAAACAAAAGCAGCGATATCCTGCTCGAGCGCCGCGTCACTCATAGTCGAGATCACAACGCCACCGCGCTCGTCGATTGCCAGCGCCGATGCTCCGGCTGCGGACAATGCCTCAATCAGAATCTGCAGCTTGGCATCGCTATCCATGATTTGCCCCTGTCCGCAGCGACGTGCAACCGCCGACGGTCGCACGACCGAGTGTTTCAAAATTGAACGATATTGCTCACCAAACACTATAGGGCAGAAAGCGCCGTCCTGCGAGTATAGATGTTGCCCCGCATCGCCATCCTGGCGGGGCGATAAGAGCTCTTCGGGACTTATAAACCTGCGGACAAGCCATACCCGCAAGAGCTCCTATCGCTCCACCGTGAGAATGCGCTCACCAGCACGCAGCACGCAAATAAGCTACTTCTCTACCAGATTCCCAGCACGTGCTGCATTCCCAAGCTCATGCACGCAATGCCAATCCAGCAGCAAAAGCCCAGCGCGATGGGCTTGCCGCCCTTTTTGACCAGCTCGACGATATCGGTATTAAAACCAATAGCCGCCATGGCCATCACGATAAAGAACTTCGACAGCTCCTTGACGGGCGCCGTAAAGGACGCGGGAAGCTGAAACACCGTAGTGATCACGCTCGCCAGCACAAAGAACAGCACAAACATGGGAAACGCGCGTTTGAGGGAGAACGTGCTTTTGGCGTCGCCGCCGGCCTTGCGCGCCAGATGCATCTGCCAGCAAGCAAGCGCCAGCGTGATGGGAATGATGGCCAGCGTCCTGGTGAGCTTGACCACCGTGGCGCTCTCGAGCACATTGACGCCGGGATGCATGCTGTCCCAGGCGCTCGCCGCAGCCGTTACGGACGAGGTGTCGTTGATGGCGGTGCCGGCAAACAGGCCAAAGCCCTCGTTGGTCAGCCCGAGCATGCCGCCGAGCGTCGGAAACACGAGCGCCGCGATAACGTTAAACAGGAAGATGACCGAAATAGCCTGGGCAATCTCGCGATCGTCGGCATCGATGACGGGTGCGGTCGCGGCGATGGCAGAACCGCCACAAATCGACGAACCCACACCCACAAGCGTCGCGATCTTACCCGGCACGTTCATAACGCGGCAGAGCACAAAGGCGATGACAAGCGAGGTCGAGATTGTCGCCACGATAATCGGCAGCGACTGGGCGCCCTTGGACAGAATCTGGGAGAGGTTCATGCCAAAGCCAAGCAGGATAACCGCGTACTGCAAGACTTTTTTGGACGTATAGGTGACGCCGGCGGCGAGCTGTTCGCGACGATTCTTGGGAAAGACGAGCGCCAGGACCATGCCAAAGAGGATGGCAAATACCGGACCGCCGACCACCTCAATTTGTTTGCCGAGCAACGTCGCGGGAATGGCGATGATCAGGCAGAACAAGACGCCTTTCCAGCGCTCGCGTACGATATTTGCCAGTTGCATATGGGATTCCTTCTTTCTATTTCACGTTTGCGACGGCTTATGATACGGCAACATTGAGCGCATCCTTGCGCAAACACAGACTAAGATGCCGCAATAGTTCTCAGGCAACAGCCGAATTACCCACCGCGGAGAGCTGATTCGCGGCATAATTAACAACTGACATATGAGTTTGATAGAACAGTTGCGAGGCGCTATGGAAGAATCGATGCACGTCGGCGAGCAGGAAACGAGCCTACAGGACCAGTCCTACCACACCATTCGACGCAAAATCGTCTACCTGGACTACAAGCCGGGCGAAAAGCTGGGCGTCAAGCAACTTTGCGACGACCTGGATATGGGTCGCACGCCCGTGCGCGAGGCTTTGGTTCGCTTGGCGCAGGAAGGCCTGGTGCGCACCGTGCCTCAGAGCGGTACCTACGTCTCACCCATCAACCTCACCCTTGCCGAGAGTGCCTGTTACATCCGCGAGCATCTGGAAAAGCAGGTGATTGTGGAGTGCTGTGCGCGCGCCACGTCGGCCGGCATCGAGCAGCTCGACCGCGCCATCGCGCTGCAGGAAAAGGCCATGGCCGAAGAGGATCGCATCGGCTTCTTTTTGAGCGACAACCTCATGCATCACATGATTTTTAGCATCGCATGTCGCAGCACCGTGTGGTCGTGGCTCGAAGAGACCAATGCCGACCTGGAGCGCTTCCGCTGGCTGCGCGCCGCCACGCAGGTTCTCGACAATCAGGACATCGTGAACGAACACAAGCAGATTCGCCGCGCTATCGCCGGTCGCGACCCCATCGAAGCGAGCTTTTTGGTCAGCAAGCACCTGCACATGATGTTCCGCAACCAAACCGAGGTTCTGGACCAGTTCCCCGAGTACTTCGAGACCAGCAAGCTCCGCTAACCTGCCAAAAAGGGACAGGTTCATTTTGGCAGGTTTTATCCGGGCAA
>CAJMRO010000032.1:0-16732 GCA_905215825.1 uncultured bacterium | reverse complement strand
TCGGCGGTGTTTTGCGTAAAGGCGCGCAGGTCGGCGACGTTCTCAGGGTCTTCGGCCACCGTCTCGGCCACGATGTCGGCGGCGCCGGCGAGCGCCTTTTCGGGCGTGTCGAAGCCGGCTTCCTCGTTGACGTAGGCCGCGGCGGCGTCGAGTGCGCTGCCCCTGGCCGAGACCTGCATGATGATCATGTTGGCAAGCGGCTCCAGACCTGCCTCGCGGGCCTTCTGCGCGCGGGTCATGCGCTTTTTGCGGTAGGGCTTGTAGAGGTCCTCGACGCGCTGGAGCTGCGTGGCCTCGCGAATCTGCTGCTCGAGTTCGGGCGTGAGCTTGCCCTGGGCGTCGATGAGCAGGATGACATCTTCCTTGCGCTGCTCAAGATTGCGCAGGTAGGACAGGCGCTCGTCGAGTGCGCGCAGAGCGACGTCGTCCATGCCGCCCGTGGCTTCCTTGCGGTAGCGCGAAATGAAGGGGATGGTGTTGCCCTCGTCGATGAGCTTGACGGCCGCCTCGACGTTGGCGTCCTTAAGGTTGAGCTCGCGCGCGAGCTGGGCGATAAGATCCATGGGACTCCTTGCGTTTAAAGTGCGTTTGCAGCACAGGGCTACCAAGGATACCACCCGCGATGTGACAAAGGGACTGTCCCTTTGTCACATGCCACTGCACAAAAGCCCCGCGGGCGGGAGGCTGCTCGCGGGGCAAAGAAGAGGGGCTTGTTGGTAACGGGCCGAGGGGTCCGGCATGGGGTTTGCCGCGGCCCGCCCTTAAGGCATTACAGCTCGACGAGCTGGCCGGTCTCGGCGGCCTCCTTGACGGCGTTGAGAAGCGTGAGCGTCTTGACGTTGTCGGCGGGGGTCACGACGGGCTCAACCTCGCGGCGGACGACCTTCACAAAGTGCTTGAGCTGCATCTTGTGCGGTAGTGCCGGGTCCACGGCCGGAATCTCCATCTGCAGCGGCTTGTGCCAGTTGGAGGCGCCGTCGTAGGAGAACTGGTGCAGGCGGGGCAGCGACAGGGCGCCCAAGGTTCCGCCGATAAAGTAGGCGTCGGCGTCGAAGGGACGGTACTGCGGATCCTCGCGAGCGGTTGCCTCCCAGTTCCAGGGGCTGGCGGTGGCGTCGGAGATGGTCATGCTCGCAAGCGCGCCATCGGCAAAACGGACGTTGACCACGGCGGAGTCCTCGGTCTCAAAACCGCGGGCGGCGTTGGACTGCATGCCCTGGACGGCAACGGGCTCGCCCAGCAGGTAACGGAGCAGGTCGACGTCGTGAACCAGGTTGACCAGGATCGGGCCGGCACCCTTCTTGCGGCGCCACTCGACATCGAAATACTCATCATTCTTATAGATCATGTAGTGGAAGCTCGACACGGTGAGCTTGCCCAGCTCGCCAGACTCGATGATCTCCTTAGCCTTGTTAACGAAGGGGTTGTGGCGACGGTGCTGACCCACGAGCACGGGCACGCCGGCGGTCTCGGCCTCGGCGGCGAAGGCCTGGGCATCCTCAAGGTCGTTGGAGATCGGCTTTTCGACCAGCGGCACGATGTTGCGCTTGATGGCCTCGCGAGCAACGCCCAGGTGCAGGTCGTTGGGGGTGGCGATAATGACGGCCTCGGGCTTGACCTCGTCCATCATCTGGGCGGGATCGGTATAGAACGGCACGCCGGCGGCCTCGGCCGTGGCGCGGGCGCCCTCAAAGGCGTCGGCGATGGCGACGAGCTCGGCCTCGGGCTCCTCGGTGACAAAGCGGATGTGGTTGCGGCCCATGGCGCCGGCGCCGATAACGGCAATGCGGACGGGGTTGAGCTCAGACATTTCGACTCCTTAATACTGGTGACCGGTGGAATGCGACAAAGGGGCTGTCCCTTTGTCGCATCGGTAAAACTAGGCGGACTTCTTCTTGCTGTCGGAGACCATCATGTAGACGGTGAGCACGACGGCGATGGCGGCGATCACGATGGCGCCGTAGAAGGACTGCTGGTAGGCGGCACTGCCAGCCTCGGCGTGATACAGCACGGCGGTGATGGGCTGGCTGATCCAGGTGGAAGCGGCGTAACCCAAAAACATGATGCCGTAGTTGACGCCGATGTTGCTGGTACCAAAGGCGCCACCGGTGAGCGGCGGGTAGATGACGAGCAGGGCGCCAAAGCTAAAGCCGAGCAGGGCGAGCGCCACAAAGAACATGCTCTGCGTAAAGCTCATCGACATGATGACGAGCGCGACGATGGTGACGACAAGGCTGATGAGCAGCGACTTATAGGCGCCGAGCTTGTCGATGATCTGGCCAAAGGACAGACGGCCAACCAGGTTGGCGCAGGTGTTGACGGAGACCACCACACCGCCGAGGGCGACGGCCGCGGCGCTCGTGGGGTCGGCGAAGAGCTGGACGGCGGCGATGGAGGCAACCTTGCCCACGAGCAGGGTGCCCGCGGTGGCGGCAAAGGCGAAGGTGACGATGAGGACCCAGAAGCGCGGGGTCTTGACCATCTCGCCCGGGGTGAGGTCGCCGAAGGTGCCGGCATGTGCACCGCCCTTGGGGGCCTCGAAGCCCTCGGGCAGCCAACCGGCCTCGGGGGCCTTCAGGAACAGGGCGGAGGCGGCGATCGTCACAAAGAAGATGACGCCGAGTGCCTTGAGGGCGCCAAAGATGCCCAGGCTCGGGATGAGCAGCGAGGCGAGCACCGGGGACAGCACGGCGGGGCCGGCGGTCGAAGCGGCCAGGGTGATGCCGGAGGCAAGGCCCTTCTTGTCGATGAACCACTTTTGGCCGGTGGTGAGCGCCGGGTTGTAGCCCAGGCCGTTGCCGATGGCGGCGACGAGCGAGAACCACAGGTAGAACTGCCACGGCTCGGTGACGGTGCCGGACATGAACCAGCCCAGGCCGTAGCACACGGCGGCGGCGATCACGACGTTGCGCGGGCCGATCTTATCGGAGATGCGGCCGGCGAAGATGCCCGTTACGGCCATGATGGTCTGAAAGACGGGGAAAGCCCAGGTAAGGGCACTCGACCACTCGGGGTAGACGGCGAGCAGATTCTTGCTCACGACGGAATACAGCGCGATGGAGCTAATGAAGAACATGGTGACGCACGCGGCGGAAAGCACGACGGCGCGACCCTTGTTGGAGTTGGTGGAAGCCATTGGACTCTTTCTAATCGATACGGGGGAGGAGCGGGCGTGTCTGCGGGCCTCCCTGCCAGGTTGGTTTACTGGTCAGTCGGCTTTGCGACGCCGGACTCATCGGACCAGAGCTCGACACCCTTGTTCTTAAGGTAGTTGTCGGCATAGGCGCGACGGCCGCCGGGCTTGGCGGTGAGGTCGCCCATCATGTTGGAGAAGCCGCCGTCGACCTTGATGGCGTCGCCGGTGGTAAAGTCCGAGCGCGTGGACGCCAGGAACATGACGGCGTTGGCGATATCGCTGACCTCGCCGATGCGGCGCGTGGCGATCAGGCGGCTGCGGCTCTTTTCGACCTCGGGATCGGCGTAGAAGTTGGCCGACATCGGGGTCTTAACGAAGCAGGGCTCGACGCAGTTGGAGCGGACGCCGTAGGGGCCCCACTCGGCGGCGAGCATCTTGGACATCATGTTGACGCCGGCCTTGGTGGAGCTGTACACGCCCGAGAACGTCTCGGGGGAGTGGCTAGCGACGGTCGAGATGTGCACCAGGCGGCCCTGGCCGGCCTTGATCATCTCGCGACCAAAGCGCTGCGAGGTGATGAAGTAACCGGTGAGGTTGACGTTGATGACCTCGTTCCAGTCGGAGAGCGGCAGGTCCTCCATGGCGGCGAAGCGCAGGATGCCGGCGGTGTTGACGAGGACGTCGACACGGCCGAAGTCGGCGATGGTGGCATCGACGGCGGCCTGAACCTCGGCCTCGTCGGTGGCGTTCATCTTGTAGCCCTCGGCGTGGATGCCAAACTCGGCGGCGAGGTCAGCGGCTGCGGCCTTGACCTTTTCCTCGTCCAGGTCGAGCAGGACGACGTTGGCGCCGTTGCGGGCGAACTCGCGGCAAATCTCGACGCCCATACCGCCGAGTGCGCCGGTCACGGCGCAGACATCGCCCTCGAGCTTAAGCCAGTTGCTCATAGGAACTTCCCTTCTTGTGCCTCCCTGTGGGTCGTTCCCATTAATCGACCCACGTGGTTTTCGCAGGTTATCGTATGCTTTGCATTTGCGCAGATGAATTGCATATTTGTTAGAATGGCGTTAACCGTAGGTTTACACTGTGCGATGCAGTTTATGCTCAACTGAGGCGTGACCTGCGAAAACAACCCCCTGTGGCACCATGTGGCCACGGGCGCGAAAACGGGAGATTGACGTGTACGATCGACGACTTGAGGCCATATCGGCCGCCGCGGAGCTGGGAAGCTTCTCGCGTGCAGCGGCAAAATTGCGCGTGTCGACCCCGGCCCTCGTCAAGCAGGTGTCGGGATTTGAGGCCGAGTTTGGTATCACGTTGTTCGAGCGCTCGCACTCGGGCGTCAAGGTGACGCCGGCCGGCGCACTGCTGGTGGACGACGCGCGCTCGATCATGCGGCAGTCCGAGGACGCGCTGCGCCGTGCCCGACGCGCGGCGGGCGATGGCGGTGCCGTGCGCCTGGGCGTATCGATGATGTGCCCAGGACGCCAGACGCTGTCGATGTGGTCGGGCATCCACGATCTGGAACCGTCGCTACGATTTGAGATCGTGCCGGTAAGCGACCTCTATGACGAGCGCGAGACCGTCATGCGCAGCTTGGGCCGCGAGGTCGATGTGGTGCAGTCGAGTTTTTCTACCCCACGCTGGGGCGACGCCTGCCAAAAGCTCCACATCGTTAACGTACCGTTTTATATCGACCTGCCGCGCGCGAGCCCGCTGGCGCGCAAGAATCGCATTACGGTTGCCGACCTAGAGGGCATGCGCCTGCGCGTGCTCCGTCACGGCAACGACGCCATGGACAGCCTACGCATCGACCTTTTGGCCGACGGCGGCGTGGACGTGATCGATGTGGATAGCTTTGACTTTGCGCTCTTTAACGAAGCTGAGGAAAAGGGCGATGCGGTGCTCACCTGTGGCGCATGGTCAGGGGTGCACCCGGCCTTTGTGGGCGTGCCGTTCCTGTGCGGGCGAGAGGTGCCGGTCTTTTTGCACTATCCGCTCGAGCCAACCCTCCAAGTCCAAAAATTCGTCAACGCCATGGCCCAGCTTCTCAAGTAGCCAAAAGAGCCCCGTCCCAAATTAGCTACCCTTTGCTACGGGTTTAGCGTTCCTCGCGTGGCAGCCCGGCTGCCTCGGCTGCCTTTACGCGGTTCTTGTCGATGTACATGTTTTTGTCGGCCTGGGAAAAGAGTTCGCGCATGGTAGGCGGCTCGTCAAAATCACTGGAAAGCGCATAGCCCACCGCATAGCTGATGGGCATGTCGGGGTGAGCCTCGGAATACTCGTTCACGTTCGCACGAACCCGAGCGAGACAGGACTCCACGGCAGCTCGATCGGTATCCCGCAGCACCGCGATAAACTCATCGCCGCCGTCGCGACCCACAAAGCACGTCTCGGACGCCACACGCCCCAGCTGCTGGGCAAAAGAACGGATGTATTCGTCGCCTTTCTCGTGGCCGAAGTTGTTATTGACCGTATGCAGATTGTTAAGGTCGAAGACGCACATCGCAACGGGCGCCTCCGCGGAGACAGGCTGCTCCTGCCCCAAGACCTCCTCGCACTTGTTCTTGTTGGGCAGTCCCGTGGCTTCGTCGAGATAGACTTTGCTCTGCAGTTCGCGATTGAGCGCGGCAGTTCGCACCGCGCGAACAAGTTCGACCGCAAAGGTCGCCACCAAGCCCATGATGTCGATGATCACCAAGCCCTCGAGATAGTTGAGCGCCGACGCCTTCTCCTGAGAGTAGTCCTCTGCGAGTCGCGTAGCATCGTCGCAAATGCCAAAGAACTCCTCGCTCATAGGGATGATGTCGGTGTTCTCATAGCCGACTTCGCGCACGCGGATGATCTCGGCGCAAAGCTCATCAAAATAATTTGCAAGCTCGGTCATCTTTGCCTGATACTCGTCGTCATCGAGACGGACGAGGTTGAGGTCGTCACTTCCGTAACGCAAACCGTTGATGTATGAATCCACGGCTTTGAGCAGGTCATCTTGAGGCTGGCCCGCGTCCTCGAGCTTAACGATTCGCTGCGTGGTACCGCGCACCAGGCCGGCGTAGTTGACCACACGCGCCGTGCCCTGGATATCGGAGACGAGCAGCATAACATTGATGAAGAAGAAGATGAGAACTGCCGTGAGCACCATCATGAGCAGGCGCACCGCCTGGCTGGCCTTCTTGGCGACAGAAGTATTCACAAGTTCACTCCCCTAAATGACAAAAGAGCAGGTAGCACGCAGTGTGCTGAAATTCATGGGTGGTTAACTCTACCATATGGGCCAGCAGCCTCAAACTGCAGCAGACGCTCGTCCAAATTGGCGTGACGCTTGCCTTGTTGTTCTTGACCTGGCTGCGCTATCGGACATGCTTCTGGTCTTGGATCACCATGGGAAAGCTCATCCCGTTTTGTGCGTCTAGAGTGGGATGCGGTTTCCCAAAGGTGCCGTTAGGGGAAACTACATCCCGGTTTACTCCCTTGAAATGGGATGCCGTTTTCCGGAGGGGGTCCAGCGGGAAACGGCATCCCATTCTGGGCCCGAAAAGTGGGATATGGTTTCCGGCTGGCATGAAAAAAGCCCCCACAGCTCGTGTGGCTGCGGAGGCTTTATTCGTTGCGGTGCATTGTGTTTGGGTCGTTGGGATGAGTCGATTTGCCCCGAAAGAGGAGGGCATTGACCTTAGGGCCATGCCCGACGAATGAGCGGCAAATCGGCCATCTCGGCGAGCCGAACTACTCCAGCTCAAACGCTCCGGTATAGAGCTGGTAGTAATACCCGCGCTTGGCGATCAGCTCATCGTGGTTGCCGCGCTCGATGATGCGGCCGTGGTCCAGGCAGATGATCGCGTCGGAGTTACGCACGGTGGACAGGCGGTGCGCGATGACAAACGTCGTGCGGCCCTCCATGAGCTTGTCCATGCCGGCCTGCACGATAGCCTCGGTGCGGGTGTCGATGGAGCTCGTGGCCTCGTCCAGAATCATCGCCGGCGGATCGGCGACGGCGGCGCGTGCGATCGAGATCAACTGGCGCTGGCCCTGCGACAGCTGCGCGCCGTTGCCGGTGAGCATGGTGTCGTAGCCATCGGGCAGGCGGGTGATAAAGTCGTCCGCGCCCGCGAGCTTGGCTGCCGCGATGCACTCCTCGTCGGTGGCGTCCAGGTTGCCGTAGCGGATGTTATCCATCACGGTGCCGGTGAACAGGTTCACGTCCTGCAGCACGACGCCCAGCGAGCGGCGCAGATCGGCCTTGCGAATCTTGTTGACGTTGATGCCGTCGTAGCGAATCTTGCCGTCGGCGATGTCATAGAAACGGTTGATGAGGTTGGTGATGGTCGTCTTGCCGGCACCGGTGGCGCCGACAAACGCGACCTTCTGGCCCGGCTTGGCAAACACGGACACGCCGTGCAGCACCTCGTGGTCGGGCGTGTAGCCAAAGTCGACGTTGTCCATGACCAGGTCGCCGCGCAGCGGTACGTACTCGATCTCGCCGGTTGCGCGGTGCGGATGTTTCCACGCCCACATGCCGGTGTGGTGGTCGGCCTCCTCGAGCTGCCAGGTGTCGGGGTTCACCTGCGCGTTGACGAGCGTCACGTAGCCTTCGTCGGCCTCGGGCTCCTCGTCGATGAGCTCAAAGATGCGGTCGGCGCCGGCGAGGCCCATGACCACGGCGTTGATCTGCTGCGAGATCTGACCGATCTGTCCGCAGAACTGCTTGGTCATGTTGAGGAACGGCACTACGACGGCGATGGACAGCGTCATGCCCGAGATGCTCAGGTTGGGCACGCCCAGCGCCAGGAAAATGCCGCCTGCCAGTGCGACCAGCACGTAGAGCAGGTTGCCCAGGTTCATAAGGATAGGCATGAGGATGTTGGCGTACATGTTGGCCTTCTGCGAGACCTCGAAGAGCTTTTCGTTGCGCTCGTCAAAATCGGCCTCGGCGGCAGACTCGTGGCAGAATGCCTTGACGACCTTCTGGCCGTTCATGACTTCCTCGATATGACCCTCGACCACGCCGAGCTCGGTCTGCTGCGCAATGAAGAAGCGCGCGGAGTTGGAGCCGAGCAGCTTGGTCATAAAGGTCATAAAGGCGACGCCTGCCACAATGACCAGGCACATCCAAACGCTGTAGTACAGCATGATAAAGAACACCGTGACGATGACGATGGTCGTCATGAGCAGGTTGGGCAGCGACTGGCTGATCATCTGGCGCAGCGTGTCGATGTCGTTGGTGTAGTGGCTCATGATGTCGCCGCGCTGGTGCGTGTCGAAGTAGCGGATCGGCAGGTCCTGCATGCGGTTGAACATCTTCTCGCGCAGCTTCTCCAGCGAGCCCTGCGTTACGATGGCCATGGCGCGGTTCCAGAAGAGCGAGGACAGGATGCCGACGCCGTAGATGCAGGCGAGGGTGGTCACAAGCTGCAGAATCTTGGGCTGCGCGGCTTCCCAATCGCCCGACTGCCACGATTCGCTAATAATCTGCAGGGCGCTCTGAAGGAAGGTCGCGCCGATGGAGTTGATGATGGCGCAGAGCACCACGCCGACGACGACGAGGGGCAAAAGCACGGGGTAGAAGCCAAAGAGCGTCTTGATGAGGCGCGACATGGTGCCACCCTTGCGGTTGAGCGCGCGCTCAGCGGTCGTTGCCTTACTCATGTGCCTCGCCTCCTTCCTGGGTCTGAGCTTGCGTTACGGATGCCTCGGTGTCGGCCTCGACGGCCCCTTCGCCCTCGGCAGACATCTTGTTTTGCGAGGTAAAAGTCTCGCGGTAGATCTCGCTCGTCTTAAGCAGCTCGTCGTGGTTACCGATCTGCGCGATGCGGCCGCCCTCCATGACGATGATGCGGTCTGCGTCCTGCACGGAGCTGATGCGCTGGGCGATGATGAGCTTGGTCGTGTTGGGCAGATAGCTTGCCAACCCTGCGCGAATCTTGGCGTCGGTCTTGGTGTCGACGGCGCTGGTGGAGTCGTCCAGGATCAAGATCTTGGGGCGACGCAGCAGGGCGCGCGCAATGCACAGGCGCTGCTTCTGACCGCCGGAAACATTGGAGCCGCCCTGTTCGATCCAGGTGTCATAGCCCTTGGGGAAGCCATCGACAAACTCATCGGCGCAGGCCAGATGTGCCGCCTCGCGGACTTCCTCGTCGGTGGCGTTCGGGTCGCCCCAGCGCAGGTTTTCGGCAATGGTGCCGCTAAACAGTACGTTTTTCTGCAGCACCATGGCCACCTGGTGGCGCAGGGCGTCCAAGTCGTAGTCGCGCACGTCCATGCCGCCCACGCGCACGGTGCCCTCGGTGGCGTCGTACAGGCGGGCGATGAGGTTAACGAGCGTGGACTTGGCCGAGCCGGTACCGCCGATGATGCCGATGGTTTCGCCGCTCTTAATGTGCAGGTCGATATCGTCGAGCGCCTGGCGCTTTGCATGCGCGGAATACTTAAAGCTCACGTGGTCAAAGTCGATGGAACCGTCGGCAACCTCGAGCACGGGCTCGGCGGGATCGGCGATCGTGGGCTCGGCGGCCAGCACCTCGGTAATGCGGTGCGCCGATTCGTCGGCCATGGTCACCATGACAAAGATCATCGACAGCTGCATCAGGCTCATGAGGATCGCGAAGCCATAGGTAAAGATCGAGGAGAGCTGGCCCACGTCGAACAGCGTGCCCTGGCTCGTGATGATGAGCTTGGATCCCAGGTAGATGATGACGACAAACGCGCCGTTGACGCAGATGTTCATCATGGGGTTGTTAAAGGCGAGCAGCTTCTCGGCGCGGGTGAAGTCCATCTGGACGTCGCGTGCGGCGGTCGCGAATTTCTCCTTCTCAAAGTCTTCGCGCACGTAGCTCTTAACCACGCGCATGCCGGTGACGTTTTCCTCGACGGACTCGTTAAGGGCATCGTACTTGTGGAACACGCGCGAGAAGATGGGGCGCACCTTAAAGATGATAAAGAACAGCCCAAAGCCCAGCAGCGGAATGATGACCAGGTAGACCATGGCAACGCTGCCGCCCATGATAAACGCCATGGTAAAGGCGAAGATCAATACCAGCGGCGCGCGCACGGCGATACGGATGATCATCATAAAGGCCTGCTGCACGTTGTTGATATCGGTGGTCAGGCGCGTGACGAGCGAGGAGCTCGAGAACTCATCGATGTTGGCAAAGCTGAACGTCTGGATCTTGTAGAACAGGTCGTGACGCAGGTTCTTGGCGAAGCCGCAGCTCGCATGGCTGCAGGTGACGCCGGCGGCGGCACCAAAAGCAAGCGACGTCAGCGCGATGAGCACCAAAAAGCCCGCGGTGGGAAGCATCTCGGCTACGGTGGCGCCGTCTTTGATGGCGTCGATCAGGTTGGCGGTGATAAATGGAATCAGCATCTCGCAGAGCACCTCGCCAAGCACGAGCAATGGCGTGGCAACAGCGACTTTCATATAGTCGCGGATGCTGCCCATGAGGGTTTTAATCATCCAGTTCCTCCCAGGTTACACGGATTTTCTCGAGCATTTCGGCGAGCTGCTCGCGCTCGTCGTGAGTGAGGGCACTAAAGGCCCGTTCTCTAAAGCGGATGCGGGCCGCCTGGTCGATGCGGGCGTTTTCCCGGCCGGTTTCGGTCAGGCGAATGGTGAGCTGCCGTCGATCCTTGGGGTTACGGCTGCGCTCGATGAGACCGTTGACCTCGAGCTTGGACAGGATCTCGGAAAGCGACCCCGGCTTGAGGTCAAAGTGCATGCCGAGTTCCTGCTGCGACATCTCGCCGCCGGGCTGCTTGGCCAGCAGGCAGATGATGGGCGCCTTGCCGGACACGCCTCCGCCATGAAAATGCATGTAATGGCCGCAAAAACCCAGGCCGCTCAGGATGCGCTTGGCGAGTTTGTCTTCGGCACTGACCGCTTCGGGTACATCCGCCGGCTGTGACGGGTCGCCGCCGGGCTCGTGCGAACAAAGGTTAAGAGGTTCATCGCACATGAATTAGTGTTGCTCCTTTCTTTAGTTAGGTAGTGGAATTGTTTTGTGCCTAACCAATCTAGGAGCATGAGAAACCAATGTCAAGGTACCAAACTTATTAAGTTACGGCGTTTTGCCAAACGCCGTAACCGCTCGACGCTGCAAACGTTCCTAAGCGGCAATCTGGCGTTCAATCGTCGGGCATGGCCACAAGGCCTATGCCCTCCTCTTTCACGCCACCTTGCTCGCTTAGGAACGCTTTCGCTGTCCGTCCTCAATCTGCAGCGCTGCCTGGGTTGGCATTTGAGTGATCCGTGGGGGACGGAGGATAACGGATCATTTTGGGCTGCGGTGGCACCCTTCCGAAGCTGCTTTGCCCAAAACTATGCCGGATTACTACGATGAATTCGAAATCTCAGACCTCGGCATTGTTTTTCGGAAAATCACAAGCTGTCTACCTGCGGTTTTGCTGGAGTGCAATTTGTTGTGGTTGGAGACTGGCGGTTTATCGTAGTAATCCGGCATAGTTTTGGAATGGTAGTAAATAGGTGGCAGCTACTGTGCCGCTACTGCCGTGACTTGCCTCCCATTTCCGAAACCTTTCCGCAACAATGCGCTCTTCGCGACCCTAGTGACTGCTCACGACGCCTCCTGCGCTACACTTAGTCGCACTGTGGCGCTGCTGCGCCGTGCCCGAACCAAGGGAGACCCTCATGAAGAACACTCAGCTGCTGCTGATCAACGATATGTGCGGCTACGGCAAGGTCGCGCTTTCCGCCATGCTGCCGGTGCTGTCGCACATGGGCTACCGCATCCACAACCTGCCGACGGCACTTGTGTCCGATACGCTCAACTATCCCAAGTTCTACATCCACGACACCACCGAGTACGTGCGCCAGAGCCTCGCCATCTGGGAGGAGCTCGGCTTTGAGTTCGACGCCATCTCTACCGGCTTTATCGTGACCGAGGAAGAGACGCGCATCATTTCGGACTTCTGCCACCGTCGCGCGCAAAAGGGTACCAAGGTGTTCGTCGACCCCATCATGGGCGACAACGGCAAGCTCTACGCCGGCGTGCCCGAGTCCACGATCGGTCTCATGCGCAGCCTGCTCGAGTGCGCCGACTATGCGGTGCCAAACTACACCGAGGCGTGCCTGCTCACCGATACGCCCATTGCCGAGCAAATCACGCCCGATGAGGGCCGCACTCTTGTGGATGCCGTGCGTGCCCTGGGCGCCAAGTCGGTGGTCATTACGAGCGCTGTGGTCGACGGTGCGAATGTCGTCATCGGTTACGACCATGTGGCGGGGGAGTACTTCACGATTCCCTTCGACCTGATCCCGGTCTATTTCCCGGGCACGGGCGACACGTTCTCGGCGGTGCTCGTCGGCCGCGTTATGGCAGGTTGGAGTCTGCAGCGCGCGACGTCCGATGCCATGCGTGTGGTGGCTGAGCTTATCGAGCGCAATGCCGACCAAGAGGACAAGTCCGCCGGCCTGCCCATCGAGGCCTGCCTGGATGTGATTGACCATGAGTAATGCTGGCGAGGGCGGCGCCAAGCCTGTGGGCGAGAACAAGCCGCTCGGCGCGCCGCGGGGCAAGCGGCCGCGTATCCGCGTGAGCTGCGTGGACCAGCTGGGTGCGTGTCGCTGCCACCATGGCCACAAGCCGGGCGACGTTTTTGACTTTGACCGAGATCGCGGCAAGATGTGCGCCATGGCCTGCCATGTGGGCTTTCCCTATATCGATATCTTGCGCTATGGCGGAACCGTGCCCGGCAACGAGCCTGGTACGGCAAAGTTCTGCTGTCCCGAGGTCGATACGCTGAACGTCTGGCTTGCCGAGATCGTCGACGAGTAGTCGAGCGCAATGTGACAAAGGGACAGTTCTTTTGTCACATTCGCCGGTGGTGCCCCTTCTATTATGCTTGTAATCTCAAATCTCTGCATTTCATCCGATTTTAGGTTCTAAAAATTCTGCGTTTCATCGATAATCAAGCGTATAAAACTTTGCATTTCATTTGATGACACTGAGGGGAGAGCCTATGCTGCGCAGGAAAATAGCTGCAGAGCTGGAGCGCTGGCTGAAGTCTGCCGAGCAAAAGGCCTTATTCATTACGGGTTCTCGCCAGATTGGCAAAAGCTATTCGATTCGCGCATTTGGCAAAGCCAACCATGCAACCTATATCGAGCTTAACCTCATGGAAAATCGCCAGGCAAAAGATGCTCTTCTCGAGGCGCGGGATGCCGATGATTTCATCAGCAGGGTGACGCTTCTTTCGGGAAAGTCGATTGCACCAGGCAAAACGCTCGTGTTTATCGATGAGGTCCAAGAGGCCCCCGACATCATGACGATGGCAAAGTTCCTTGTTGAGGACGGGAGGTGCCGCTGGGCGTTTTCGGGGTCAATGCTCGGGACCCAGTTCAAGGGCGTCAGGTCCTATCCCGTGGGGTATGTCCACGAGCTTAGGATGTTCCCGCTCGATTTTGAGGAGTTTTGCTGGGCAATCGGGGTGAGCGAGGGGGCTCGCCAAACGATACGTGACGCGTGTATCAGCGAGAGGCCCATTCCTGATTACATTCATGACGCGATGATGGCAAACTTCAGGACCTATACCGTTGTCGGCGGAATGCCGGAGGTCGTGCAGTGTTTCCTTGACACGCAGGGCGACCTTGCCTCTGTTCGTCAGCTGCAGTCAGAGCTCAACGAACAGTACCGGCGGGATATCTCCAAGTATGCAAGCGGGCGAACCCTGCAGGTGCAGAGCATCTACGATCAGCTCCCTATTATGCTCGAGGGCGAAAACAAGCGCTTCGTGCTCAATTCCATTGACCCCAAGGCTCACTACGAGAAGTATCAGCGAGATTTTGTATGGCTTGTCGATGCCGGCGTTGCCCTCAAAGCCGATATCGTAACCGAGCCAAAATCGCCCCTGCTCAAGACGGCACGGCCATCGCAGTTCAAGCTATATCAATCGGATACGGGCATGTTGATGGCGCGCTACCCCGTTGGAGTCGCCCAAGCGGCGTATCTTGATAGCAAGGAGCCCAATCTGGGCGGCATTTACGAAAACGTGGTGGCCCAGCAGCTGGCTGCCCAAAATCGCCAGCTTTACTACTATCAGACAAAAAAGCGCGGTGAAGTGGACTTTGTAGTCGATGGACCGGATGGGACGGCTGTTCCGATCGAGGTTAAATCGGGCTCCTATTACCACGCGCACGCTGCGCTCGGTCATGTGCTTGATACGGCTGAATATGGCGTAAGGCTCGGGATTGTTTTCTCGAGAGGCAACGTTGAGCGCAACGGAGCGGTTCTCTATTTGCCGCTATATGCGACCTGGGCCCTTTCGGATGTTTTGGGCGACTCCTGTGTCGAGGGGATAAAGCTGGAGGTCAAGCCGGTCTAGGGCCAGTCCCTTTGTCACATTCATGAGTGTGGATTTTCTCCCACCGAGATAACGAGCGTGGATTTTCTCCCGTTTAGAGCGCCGTTTCGCGCTCAAAGTGGGAGATTGTCCACGCTCGTTTTATGCCGATGTCGTGGCCCGTGCGCCCGCGCCGCCCGAGCGCCTACAGCTGCTCGAGCATAGCGGTGCAACCGGCGAGTACATCGCGGTAGGTGGCGTCGAAATTGCCGGTGTACCAGGGGTCGGCCACGTCGCCAGGGCGATCGGTCCAATCGAGCAGGCGCGAGATCTTGCCATCGGGGTCCTTCCCAAAAATTCGGTACAGGCCGCGGGCGTTCTCGTCGTCCATATAGACAATGTGGTCCCAGTCGCCATACTCCGCGCGACGCACCTGGCGGGCACGGTGCGCAACGACGGGAATCCCGACTTCACGCAGCTTGGCGACCGTGCCATGATGCGGCGGGTTGCCGATCTCCTCAGTTGAGGTCGCAGCGGAGTCAATGACAAACTCGCCCGCGCGCCCGGCGCGCCGCACCAGCTCGGTAAACACGGACTCAGCCATCGTCGAGCGACAGATGTTCCCATGGCAGATAAACAGTACACGTTGCATATGCGGTTTCCTTTCGATCGCCATCATCGAGCTCGAGTATCGCATCTACGCCTGCGCCATCGTCCTCTTGCGTTCCCAGCGAGCCAACTTAATCGTCACCAGCGTGAGCGCCCAGGCCACAAGCGAGAACACGGCACCGACCGCGCCTACATATGCAATGCCAACGCTGCTTACCACGGCGCCGCCCACTGCGGTGCCAAACGAGATGCCGACGTTAAACGCCATGGGCTCAACCGAACTTGCGAGTACCATCGACTTGGGATGGCGGCTGCGTGCCACGTCCATAAAGTGCGTGATGCACGACACCGAGAACAGGTACATGAGCATTGCCAGGCTAAAGACAAAGACGAGCGCGAGCGGCATGGCGCTACCCACGGCGAACAGCCCGACCAGTGCTGCCGCCTGCAGCACAAACGTCACGAGCAGCGCCTTCATGCCAAAACGCGCATCGATCCATCCGCCCAGGATGTTCGAGATCAGGCAGAACACGCCGTAGGCCATGAGCGTGGTACTGGCTTCGACCGTGCCCATGCCCAGCACCTGCTCCAGATAAGGCGTCACGTAGCCGTAGAACACATAGACCGAACCCACGCCAAACAAGAAGATGAGCATGCCGGTGATGATGCTCGGCTCGCGTAGCAGCCCCGCCTGCTCGCGGAAGGTGGCGGGCTCATCGGTCTGCCCGGCGCGCGGCATAAATGCCACGAGCGCGCTGCAGATCAAAACGGCAAAGGCCAGCGTGCCGTACATGGCAACGTGCCAGTCGAGCGTGTCGGCTACGAACTTGCCGATCGAAGTGACAAAGACCATCGCCACGGAAAACGCACCATATACCACCGAGATGGCAAGCGAAGTTTGCTGCGGGGACAGCAGCTCGGGGATGTACGTCACGCCCACGGCGAGCAGCGCACCCGAGACGGAGCCCAGGACAATGCGCGAGATAAACAGCACCTGGAAGTTGGGTGCCAGCGCCATAACCAAATTGCCGAGCACAAAGACGATGCTGTAGCACACGAGCAGCTGGTAGCGGCGGAACCGCCCCGTGCTGAGCGCAAGCACCGGCGTAGCGATGGCGTAGACGAGTGCGAACACGCTGATGAGCTGGCCCGCAGTGGCAAGTGATATGCCGAGTTCCGTTGCCAAGTCGCTTTCGATGCCGATTACCACGAACTCGGAGCAGCCGAGCGAGAATCCCAACAGCACGAGCAGCGCCAGGCAGAGCTTGGTGCGCGCGGGGGAGAGCGCGGCGGCGGTTGGCTTACTTTTAGGCGTGGTTGCGGCGGTCAAGGTTGTCACTCCAATGTCGCATGAATAAGCGGGATTCAATCCCTGCAACTCTAACAGAATGTGACAAAGGGGCGGTCCCTTTGTCACATGGAGGGCTTGCCTGTATAGTCGCAATACAGGCGAAGATGGTCTCAGGTACATCGCGGGCGGCAGGAGATCCCATGGGTATGCACACGACAAAGGTTGCAGTGGGCGAGGGCAAGTTTGCGCTCGAGGCCCAGCTGACGGTGACGCCGCGAGGCATGGCGGTGTACGCCTGCTCGCCGGAGTTTGCGCACCTGGGCGCCACGGCGCAGGCCATTCCGCGCCCCGAGCCCGGCCGTACGGCAACGGTGAGCATCCTGGCCGTTCCGGGCGTCACG
>CAJMRO010000031.1:0-16903 GCA_905215825.1 uncultured bacterium | reverse complement strand
CCGCCGACGCCAACGAGCAGCACCTGGGCCTCGACGACACCGACCTCATGCTCCGCACGGTTCAGGCCGAGTTCAACCTCAAGAACCTATTCGCGAAATAACCGATCCATCTGCGGGAGCGCCTGCCAGGCACAGCGCAATCCGTCTGGGCACACCGACACGCAGTAAACTAGGGCGCAGCCTTATGGCTGCACCCTAGTTTTCATCAAAACGAGCAAATACGCGTGCTTCACATAGTCGGCAGGTTGGCCCACCTACATTTTTCGAGTTGTTCGGCCAGCTGAACCACTAGTCAAGGCCCCTTGAACCGCAATCGAAGCTAAAATTGCCTTAATTTCGCAACCAAGCCCCATAAATCTACCTGAATCAATTCGAATAGGACGTTGCGATCGCACCTATTTGTATAGGATAAGGCCGAATAACTCAAATTATGTTGGTGAGGCATCTGAGCGGTCGGCAAAAACGCTTAGAAGCTACGAATCCGCAACTAAAGTTCATCAAAAAGGGGCAGCCGGCAGAAACCTCCCCAGCCAAAGCTGCTCCCTCAATACGACAGCTCAAAAACCCACCGTTCGCAGAAGATAAGCCGCGCCCCAATACCGTTGCCCGAAGTTTCGGGCGTATGCGGCGTCCGCTATGCCATCATGCGCGTATGGGAATCATTCTGTCACATACCACGGCACGCGCTGTATACCAAACAGCCAACTCGCTCGCAAGCTACGCGACCGGTCCCATACCTATGGAAAAGATCAGGGTGTCTGCGCCGACCACGTCCGACCTGGAAGCGGCACGAGCATGGCTCAACAGAAAGAATGTCGATTCTGAACGTATCCATGTGCTGACGTTTTCCAATAATGCCAAAAGGCACCGCAAGGGCTGCATCTGCCACTGCACGCACTATACGTTTGATGCAGAAAGCTACCTAGAACTCGAGCCGAACGTCTACATCGTCGATATCAAGCTGTGCGCGTTAGAAGCAACAGCCGACCTCAACCTTTCGGAGCTCGTTGAGTATTACTTTGAAATCTGCGGCTCCTACGCGCTTGGAACGTCCGACGAAACTCAATATCGCGAGCGCCCAGCCCTAACCAGCGTTGAAGAGCTCAGAGCCTTCTTTTCAGAGGCACCGGGGTATCGTGGATCTAATAAAGCACTTAAGGCACTTTCTTATGTACACGAAGGCTGTCGCTCCCCACTCGAAACGGCGTTTGTCATGATGCTGACAATGCCCAAGTCAATGGGTGGCTTAGCCATACGCGCTATCAAAACGGATTATCCAATCCCAGTCCCCAAAAGATACGCCGCCCTAACGCGACGGACGGTTTTCTACCTCGACGCGCTGCTCGAAAATTCGATGACCGATATCGAATACAACGGCTTTTACCACGACGAACCCGAGCAGCAATCAATTGACGAGGAGCGCCGAAACACGCTGCGAAACATGGGATATGCCGTTATCACAGTTAATCGTCATTCGTTTTTCAAACAGTCCGCTTTTAAACGGGTCATGGAAGCGATTCGCATTCGCGAGAAGATATGGCCCGGTCGACTCCCGGATAACTTCGCCATCCTGCAAGAAACTCTTCGTCAATTTGTCTTGCGGCGCTACTTCGAATACGGTCGCCGCGTCCTGGAGACACTCAAAGAAGAAGAGGCCGCCAAGCGCGAAATTGCAAGCCAATATCCGCAAGCTGATGACCCGAGCATCAACGATGTGCCCGAACCCGACGACATGCAACACGTCGGGGCCCTTGCTGAGGAAATCAATGGGGCTTGGGAATGCGACATGTTCGCAAAAATCGATGAAAACCGCACGGAAGACGACACGATTATTGATCTAATTGAGAATTCGCTCTTCTAAAGGCGATCTCTGCGGATGTCCACCTACATTTTTCGACTTATTCGGCCACCGATGTGCCAGATTGGCTGCAGCAATGCTCAATATAACTTTAGATAAAACTGATTCTGCAGGAACTCCCGTAGAGGAAGAACTGATTCTCGCGGTATTTGACACGATAAAGTACAAATATGAACAGTTCTAATGCTTCTCAAGGTGGCTTTCTTAGCATGCTAGCCGAACATCTCGAAATATGTTGGCGAACATTGCGTCGATGTCTCCCAACCCACAGAAAATCGCAGAGGCGGCAAGCAGTCATCGAAATTAACGCAAATTGTATTGACATATGAACATACACTCATATAATCGAAAGCAAGTTATATGAGCGCATGTTCATATGAAAGGATATTGCAATGAGCATCCGCGTTGATGAAACGAAACCCGACATCGAGGCCACCGAACCCGCGATCCCCACCACCTGCTCGCCCGAGGACCTTCCCGACGAGGAGCTTCTCTACGACCTCGCCGACCTGTTCAAGGTCTTCAGCGACACCACGCGCATCAAGATCCTTTACGCCCTCATGGGCCGCGAGCTCTGCGTGGCAGACATCGCCGAAGCGACCGAAACCTCGCAGTCCGCGGTGTCGCACCAGCTGCGCACACTCAAGCAGTCGCACCTGGTTAAATTCCGGCGCGACGGGCGCAATATCCTATACTCGCTCGCCGACGACCACGTCTACACCATGCTCAACCAGGGCATGAGCCACATCTGCGAATAGCAGCCAACCACGGTACCAGCGCGGCCTGCACCCAAGCCGCAAAAACGGGAAAGGAACCCACCATGAAAAAGCAGTACAAGCTCGATGAGATCGATTGCGCCAACTGTGCGCGCGAGCTTCAGGACGAGCTGGCCAAGCTCGAGGGCGTCAAATCCGTGTCCGTCAACTTTATGACCCAGAAGCTGACGCTCGAGGCCGATGATGCTGAGTTCGACGAGGTGCTCAACCGCGTTGTTGAGTTTACGGCCGACGCCGAGCCGGACTGCGAGATTATTCTCTAGCCCAGGTTTACGCCAACCTGCAAGGCCGCGCTTGCTGCGGCCTTTGCTCGCGAAATTATATGAGCGAATGTTCATACATTCAAATGGGAGGATACGAGTCATGGCCACCGCCGACCCCAAAAAGAAAAAGAAGAAGCGCAAGAAAAAAGAATCACTCGAGCATAAGCGCAACCGCATCCTGGTAGCGCTGGGCATTTTTGCCGTGGTGTACGCCCTCGATGAGTTCAGCACCCTTACCGCCGCATTCGGCACCCCGGGCGACATCTACGCCAGCTTTGTGCTGTTCCTCGTGCCGTTTTTGATTGCCGGCTACGACGTACTGCAAAAGGCATTCAATAACATCCGCCGCGGCAAGGCCTTCGACGAGAGCTTCCTCATGGCCGTCGCAACCATCGGCGCATTTGCCATGGTGCTCTTCCCCGACACAGACCCGCACATGGCCGAAGGCGCCGCCGTCATGCTGTTCTACCAGGTCGGCGAGCTGTTCCAGGCATACGCCGTGGGCAAGAGCCGCAAGTCGATCAGCGCCATGATGGACATCGCGCCCGACTACGCTAACGTCGAGCAACCCGACGGCTCACTCGAACAGGTCTTCCCCGATGACATCGCGGTCGGCACCGTGATCGTGGTCAAGCCCGGCGAGCGCGTGCCTATCGACGGCGTCATCGTCGAGGGCGAAACCCAGCTCGACACCGCCGCCCTTACCGGTGAGTCGGTCCCCCGCCCGGCCAAAACCGGAGACGATATCATCAGCGGCTGCATCAACATGACGGGGCTCATCCACGTGCGCACCACCAAGCCCTTTGGCGAGTCCACCGTCGCACGCGTCCTGGAGCTCGTGGAGAATGCCAGCGAAAAGAAGGCACGCACCGAGAACTTCATCACGCGCTTTGCCCGCATCTACACGCCCGCCGTCACCGGCGCTGCCGCGGTGCTCGCGCTCGGCGGTGGCCTGGTCACCGGTGCCTGGTCCGACTGGATTCTGCGCGGCCTGACCTTCTTGGTCGTCAGCTGCCCGTGCGCGTTGGTGATCAGCGTGCCGCTTAGTTTCTTTGGCGGCATCGGCGGCGCATCCAAGCTGGGCGTTCTCATCAAGGGTTCTAACTACCTCGAGACGCTCGCCGACGTGGACACCGTCGTCTTTGACAAGACGGGCACCCTCACCAACGGCACGTTCTCGGTGGTCGCGGTACACCCCGAGGCCGGCTATACCGAGCAGTCGTTGCTCGAAGTCGCAGCCCTTGCTGAGTCGTTCTCCGATCACCCCATCGCGCAGTCCGTACGTGTCGCCTACCAGGGCGAGGTCGACCCCAAGCGCGTAAGCGACTCCACCAACGACGCGGGCCATGGCGTGACGGCAACCATCGACGGCAAGCACGTCGTCGTTGGCAACGCAAAGATGCTCGCCGCGGCCGGAGTCGAAGCGCCCGATTGCGAGGTCGTCGGAACGATTCTGCATGTGCTCGTTGACGGCGTGTACGCCGGCCACATCGTGATTGCAGACACCGTCAAGGCCGATGCTGAGCAAACGATTCGCGACCTGCACGCCGCCGGTGTCAAGCGCACCGTCATGCTCACGGGCGACCGCGAGGAGGTTGCGGCGTCTGTGGCCAAGCAACTCAGTCTCGACGAGTTCCACGCGCAGCTGCTGCCGGGCGATAAGGTCGAGCGCGTCGAGGCGCTGCTTGCAACCGAGAGTGGCAAGGGCAAGCTCGCCTTTGTGGGCGACGGCATCAACGATGCGCCCGTGCTTACGCGCGCCGATGTGGGCATTGCCATGGGCGCTATGGGTTCTGACGCTGCGATCGAGGCCGCCGATGTCGTGCTCATGGACGACAAGCCGTCCAACATTTCCCGCGCGATCCGCGTGGCACGCAAGACCATGACGATCGTCTGGCAGAACATCATCTTTGCGCTGGGCGTTAAGCTGCTGATCCTTGTGCTGGCAGCGCTGGGCATCGCCAACATGTGGCTTGCCGTGTTCGGCGACGTAGGCGTGGCGATCATCGCCATCCTGAACGCCATGCGCGCGATGGGTGTCAAGAACCTGTAGCATACGTGGTCCCTCCGGCCGGGGCCGGGCTTTGTTTTGAAAACGTCCTCGACCAATGAAGTGCCCCCATTCTGCTCCTTCGGAGCTACGAACGGGGGCACTTCTGGTCTGCGGAATGTTTTCAAAACCAAGCCCGGCCCCGGCCTGCGGTGACGTTGCTGGTGGTTCTTGGGCATCGCTTGCTGGCGGAGTTCCTTGTCTGAGTTGGACTTAGTTGGTGGGGTCACTCGTCCCAATCGCTGTCCCGCGCCTTTGCCGCGGGAGGCGCGCCGCTGCGGGAGCGCTAGTCGGTCGTTGTTGGCGCCGAAGCACCATCCCTCCCCAGCATCGACCTTAGCTTCTCAAAGCTCTCCTCGCTCAGGCAATGCTCCATGTGGCAGCCCTCTTGCGAGGCAACCTCAGGCGCTACGCCTGCGTCCTCGAGCAGCCCTACAAAAAAGCAATGGCGCTCCCACATTTGGCGGGCAACCTCAAGACCGCGTACCGTCAAATGTACATCGCGTTTGCCCATCTCCACGTAGCCGGTGCTCTCCAGGGCCGCCATGGCTTTAGAGACGCTCGCCTTGGTTACGCCCAGGTATTCGGCGACGTCGATCGATCGAACGATGCCTTGGCGCTCCGAGAGCACATAAATAGATTCGAGATAGTCTTCTCCGGATTCACGCAGGGCCATGGGCCGCCTTTCGCGATGGCTTCTAGTTAGCCTTTGGATACTTTTGTCTGATTTACTTTACCGCAAAAGTTGCCCATGTCTTACTGTGTTGTTTAAAAAGTTAACCGTGTTTCACAAAATGCGCGGAGCAAGCAGGGCGACACGACACGCAACGCGCAGGGAGTGTCCCCAGCTGCCGGCAGAAAAGGAGCGTCCCCAAGTGCCGAGCCGCAGCTATAACAGGCCAAAGTGCTTCGCGGCGTTGTAGATGCCGTCATCGTCCACGGCGGTCGTTACATAGGTCGCCGCGGCCTTCACGGTATCCTGCGCGTTGCCCATGGCCACACTTGTGCCCACGGCCGAGAACATCGACAGGTCGTTCTCGCCGTCGCCAAAGGCAATCGCTTCACTCGCGTCGATGCCCAGGCGCTCCAGCGTCGCCGCCACGCCCAGGTCCTTGCCGCCGTTGGCCGGAATAATGTCGCAGAACAGGTCGCACCAGCGCGTGGTTGTAGAATGCGACAGGACATCGGTAACTATGCCCTGGTCGACCGGGTCCACAAAGGCGCAGAACTGGTAAACCGGCGCGTCGAAAGCATGCTCAAAAGGCTCCTCGTGATACGAGATTCCGGCATTGTCGGCAGCCGCCACCACGCGCTTGGACAGACGGTTCACAAACGAATTCTCGCCCTGCATGCACAGTGAGTCGTAGCGCCCCTGCGCCACCTGGTCCACAATCACCGCAACGTCTTCCGGGTCGATCGGACAGCTGCGGTAGACGCCCTTGGCATCAAAACAGTGCTGGCCCGAAAGCGTAATGTACGCATCCCAACCCAAGTCGAACAGCCAATCCGGCATCTGATAGGTCGGGCGACCCGTGGCGATTATGCACGCAATCCCCTGCTCGCGAAAGCTGTCGAGCACCTGTTGCGCCGACGCCGGAATCCGATGGGTCTTAAAGCTCAGCAACGTGCCGTCGATATCGAAAAATGCGGCCTTGATCATCCTCGACTACTCCTCGCCTTCGAGTTTCTCGCTCGCCTCGAGCCACGCCATCTCCAACTCGTCCATGGCGGCGTGGGCCTCGTCAATCTTTGCCTGCTGCTCGCCCAGCGCCGTGTAGTTGGTGGGGTCGACCTGGGCCATCGCAGCCTCGGCCTCCTCCACGCGGGCGCGCTGCGTCTCCATTTTGCGCTCGAGCGAGCTCACCTCGCGGCGGAGCTTCTGGCGCTCGGCGTTGGAAAGGCCATTGGGCTGGCCACTCGACTTGGGCTTTTCGGCCGCAGCCGCCGCGGCACCGGTGTCAAACGTGCCGGTCTTGGCGCTCGGCGCACCCACGGGCTCGCCCTCGGCGGTGGCGTTGCACAGGCGCAGGTACTGGTCGACGCCGCCGGGCATATGCGTCAGGTGACCGTCGAGCAGCGCCCACTGATGGTCGGTCACGCGCTCCATCAAGAAGCGGTCGTGTGTCACCAGGATCAGCGTGCCGGGCCAGCCGTCGAGCAGGTCCTCGACAATCGCGAGCATGTCGGTATCCAGGTCGTTACCGGGCTCGTCCAGGATAAGCACGTTGGGCTCGTCCAGGATCGTCAGCAACAGCGACAGGCGACGGCGCTGGCCGCCCGAAAGATCGCCGATGCGGCTCCAGAGCTGCTGGGTCGTAAAGCCCAGGCGTTCGCAGAGCTTCTCGGGCGAAGTCTCCTTGCCGTCGATGACGTAGTACTTCTTATAGTTGCCGAGAACCTCGCGGATCGTGTCGCCCATGTAGGGCTCGAGCTCCTCGAGCTGCTGCGACAGCACGCCAAAGCGCACCGTCTGGCCAATCTTCACGCGGCCGCGCGTGGGCTCAATCTTGCCCTGAATCACGTCGAGCAGCGTCGACTTGCCAGCGCCGTTCTCGCCCAAAAGTCCATAGCGGTCGCCCGCTCCGATGAGCCAGGTCACGTCGGAAAGTACCTGCTTGGGCGCGCCATCGGTATCCGCATAGCCGGCGTCCACGTCGACCACGTCGATGACCTGCTTGCCCAGGCGGCTCACGGCGAGGCGCTTGAGCTCCAGCTCGTCGCGCACGGGCGGTACGTCGGCGATGAGCTCGCGAGCGGCATCCACGCGAAACTTGGGCTTGGTGGAGCGCGCCTGGGCGCCGCGGCTTAGCCACGCGAGCTCCTTGCGCGCCATGTTGCGACGGCGCTCCTCGGTAACCGCGGCCATGCGGTCGCGCTCTACGCGCTGCAGGATGTATGCCGAATAGCCGCCCTCGAAGGGATCGACCTGGCCGTCATGGACCTCCCACATACTGGTGCAGACCTCGTCCAAGAACCAGCGGTCGTGCGTGACCACGAGCATCGCGCCCTGACCGCGCTGCCAGCGGGCCTTTAAGTGGCGCGCGAGCCAGTTGATGGTGCGCATGTCCAGGTGGTTGGTGGGCTCGTCAAGCATAAGCACGTCATAGTCGCCGATCAGCAGGCGCGCGAGGTCCACGCGACGGCGCTGGCCGCCCGAAAGCTCGCCCACCGTGCCCTCCCAGGGCACATCGCTAATAAGGCCAGCGAGGATCTGACGCGTACGTGGGCTCGAGGCCCACTCATACTCGGGCGTATCGCCCACGACGGCATGATGCACGGTGTCGGCATCGGCCAGGTTGTCCTTTTGGCCGAGCAATCCGATCGTGGTGTCGCGGCGGTGCGTCACGCGGCCATCGTCGGGCTCCAACGTGCCGGCGAGCACACTCAGCAGCGTCGACTTGCCGTCGCCGTTTTTACCGACGATACCAATACGGTCGCCCTCGTCCACGCCGAGCGTCACGCTATCGAAAATATGCTTGGTGGGAAACTCTAGGCTGACGGAATCGCATCCCAAAAGAATCGCCATATGCCCTGCTCCTTCGTAGAAATTCAACGTTGTCCATGATAGCAGCGAGCCCCACCCCAAACCACCACGAAGGTGCCTGTCCCCTTTGTGGTGGTCGTTTCGGTCGCGGAGCAAAAAGGCGGGCCATCTCCCGCAAGAGATGACCCGCCTCTCCAATCAGTCCCGCGGCAACCGTGGCCGCCGCGGGCCTCAAGCATGTCCCGGACTAGGAGAACATGCCGGTGAGGTAATCATTCAGCCGCTTGTCCTTGGGCCGCTGGAAAATCTCGTCAGTCTCGTCGTACTCGACCATATCGCCCATGTAGAAGAACGCCGTGCGGTTGGACACGCGCGACGCCTGCTCCATGTTGTGCGTCACGATGACGATGGCGCGGTCGGCAACGATCGATGACATGAGGTCCTCGATCGCCAGCGTCGAGATGGGGTCGAGCGCCGAGCAGGGCTCGTCAAACAGGATCACGTCGGGGTTGAGCGCCAGCGTGCGCGCGATGCACAGACGCTGCTGCTGGCCGCCCGAAAGCGCGTAGGCGCTCTTGTCGAGCTTGTCCTTGACCTCGTCCCACAACGCCGCACCACGCAGGCTTTCCTCGACCATACGATCGAGCTCGTCGCGGTCGGTGATGCCGTGGCGCTTGGGCGCAAACGTGATGTTGTCGCGAATGGACTTGCGGAAAGGGTTGGGCTGCTGAAACACCATGCCAATGGACCGACGCAGCTCGTAGGTGTTCTCGGCCTTGATGTTCACGTTGCGCCCGCGGTAGTTGATCTCGCCCTCCACGCGGCAGCCGCGGATCTCGCGATTCATAAGGTTGAGGCTACGCAAGAAGGTCGACTTGCCGCAGCCCGAAGGCCCAATGAGCGCCGTGATCTCGCCCTTGTGAAAGTCGAGCGACGTATTGTGCAGGGCATGGTGGTCGCCATAGTACACGTTGACGTCCTTGGTGGAGAGCACGACCTCGTCGCTCACGGCCTTGCCGCTCACGCGCACGCGCTTCTCGCTCTCCCCCACGCTCGACAGGAAGTCCTGGGTCTCGGACGTGGCCGCTTCGGTTGCGGGCGTTGCATTTATCTCGCTCATTCGGCCGTCATCTTCCTTGCCAATTGCTTGCCCACGATACGGGCGACTACGTTAAACAGCAGCACGCAGATCATCAGCAGCGCCGCGGTGCCCCAGACGATCTGCTGGGCCTCGGGGCTGCCCTCGCCATAGATCTTGTAGATGTGCACGGCGAGCGACTCACCGGGGCGGAACACGTTCCAGGCGCAGGTGGGGCTCGACAGGTTAAAGCTCAAGAAGTTCAGACGCACCGGCGAGCTCATGCCCGAGGTAAAGAGCAGTGCCGCGGCCTCACCAAACACACGGCCGGCCGAAAGCACGATGCCGGTCACGATGGCGGGCATGGCCTCGGGGATCAGGATGTGCAGCGTAGCCTCCCAGCGAGTGAGGCCCATGGCCAGGCACGCATCGCGCTGGGCCTGCGGCACGTCCTCGAGCGCCTGCTGGATCACGCGCACCAGGATGGGAATGTTGAACATGGTGAGCGCGACGGCGCCGGAGATGATGGAGTACTTCCAGCCCAGCTGCACCGAGAACACCAGGAAGCCGAACATGCCGACGACGATGGAAGGCAGCGAGGACAGCGTCTCGATGGCGGTGGAGGCGATGTCGCGGATGGGTCCGTCCGGCGCGTACTCAACCAAAAAGACCGCGCCGCCCAGGCTGATGGGCACCGAGATGGCTAGGGTAATCAGCAGCAGATAGAACGAGTCGAACAGCTGGTAGAGCACGCCGCCCTGGGTTCCGTTGGCGCGCGCGGGCTGCGTGAGAAATCCCGGCTGGAACAGCGTCGAGACGCCCTCGAACAGGATATAGGCCACCATGGAGATGACGATGAGCATGACGATGGCGACGATCGCCGTCAACACGCCCGTGGCGATGCGGTCCTGTTTTTGGACACGCCCGAGTCTCGCCTCGTCGATATGGATGCGCGTGCTAGCCACGAGCCTTCGCCCCCTTGCGGCCAATGAGATGGATAATCAGGATGAAGATGAGGCTCATGCCCATCAGCAGCAGGCCGAGCGCCCACAGAACGTCGTCCTGGGCCGAACCCTCGGCATAGACCGCCATAGACGTGGTGAGCGTGGTGGTAATGGTCGAGGCCGGCGACAGCAGCGACGTCGGCATGGCCTCGATGCCGCCGATAACCATGCGCACAGCGAGCGTCTCGCCAAAGGCGCGGGTCATACCGAGGATGACCGCGGTCATGAGCGACGGCATGGCGGACTTGAGCACCACGTGCCAGATGGTCTGCCAACGGGTGTAGCCCAGCGCGAGCGAGCCCTGACGGTAGCTGTCGGGCACGGCGCGCAGGCCATCGACCGAAAGGGTGGTCATCGTCGGCAGAATCATGACGGCCAGCACGATGGCGCCGGGCAAGATGCCCAGGCCCGTGCTCACGTGGAAAACGCTCTTCATAAGGCCGACAACCACGTGAAAACCGATCAGGCCAAAGACGACCGAGGGAATGCCGGTCAAAAGCTCAATAAGCGGCTGAAAGACCTTGGAGCCAAACTTAGGCCGAATCTCGACCGCAAAGATGGCAGAGCCGATGGCGATGGGCAGCGCGATGAGCGTGGAGAGCACCATGACCGCAAACGAGGTGACAATCAGGGGCAGAGCGCCGGTGTAGGGCAGGCCGCTTTCGGCTGTGTTGGCCAGGTCCCACTTGGCGCCGGTGAAGAACTCGACGACCGAAACGCCGTCCTTGAGAAAAGCCGAGAGGCCCTTTTGGGCGACCATAAAGATGAGCGCGGCAACGACAAGCGTCACGAGCGCAACGCACGCGCCCGTGACGCCCAGGCCCACGTTCTCAAGGTCGCGCTTTGGCAGCTGTTTTGCCATTGCAAACCTTTCCGGGGCGATTACTTATTTAGCGGAGACCTTGCCGCTGGCGTCCTTGACGACCTTCATGGCAGAGACGGGGATAAAGCCCTGCTCCTCGACGAGCTTGCCCTGGACGTCATCGGAAAGCATGAACTCCAGGAAGGCCTTGGTGGCCTCGTCGGCATCCTTAGCGCAGTACATGTGCTCGGTAGCCCAGATCTTGAAGGAGTCGTCGGTGACGTTTGCGCTCTTGGGCTCCACGCCCTCGACCTTGATGGCGTTGAACTTGGAGTCATCGAAGTGCGAGAAATCGAGGTAGGAGATGGCGTTGTCGGTGCTGCCCATCTGAGTCTGAACGTCGCCGGACTTGTCGAGCTCGGCATCGCCCTTAAAGTCGACAGCCTCGTCGCCAAAGACGGCAGCCTCGAAGGTGGCGCGGGTACCGGAGCCGGCCTTGCGGTTGAGAACGACGATAGTAGCGTCGTCGCCGCCGACCTCCTTCCAGTTGGAAATCTGGCCGGAGAAGATGCCCTTGAGCTGCTCGAGGGACAGGTCGTCGACCGTCACGTTCTTGGAGACGACGGGACCCATGCCCACGACGGCGACCTCGTGGTCGACGAGGTTCTTGACCTGATCGGCCTCGAGCTTGGTTTCGGCGAAGACGTCGGAGTTGCCGATGGTGACGGTGCCGGCGGCGACAGCGGTCAGGCCCTTGCCCGAACCGTTGCCCGAGCCGGAGACGGAGACGTCCGGGTTGGCATCCATGAACTTCTCGGCAGCGGCCTCGACGAGAGCCTGGAACGAGGAGGCACCGTCGTAGGTCACCTCGCCGGAGACGGACTCGGCAGCAGCGGCGCTGCCCTTGTCGGCGGCGTCGGATGCGCCGGAGCCGCCGCAACCAACGAGACCGAGACCGACGATGCTGGCAAGACCACCAGCGAGGCCGAGGAACTGACGACGAGAATAAGCCTGATCGAGCATGATCTTCCTTTCATACATGCGAATCGCGGGCACCCTGCCCGCTTTGCTGTTTGGAAAGATACGGCCTCGATCGGGCGACGACCGCCTTATCTGCGGTTTCTTACGGTCATTTGATAGACCCTTACCGCAAGCTCTGCCCAGCCTTTACAAACGGATAACAATCCCCACCCAAGCATGGCACGCTTTTTACACCAGAGCGAAGTAGTCATTGGGGACGTTCTTAAACGACTAGTCGTTGGGGACGTTCTTGTTTGACTAGTCATTTAAGAGCGTCCCCAATGACTACCCTCAATGATCACCGCATCCGGAGCAAGGCAACGCCGCAGGTAGAGGACGGACAGCGAGCGACGTCCAGAGCGAACAAGTTGGCATGAAAAAGGCAAGGCATAGACCTTCTGGTCATGCCTTGCCTTTTGAATGACAAATTGTCGCTCTGGGTGGCGCGCAGCGTCGAGCATTGCGCGGTTTGGTAAAACCGCGCAAAAAGAAAGCCCGTGCGCTCGATGGATTCGGATGCCCGACAGAGGCTCCTTATGGCTGCTTCCTTCCGGACCTGACCAGATTCGGAACATGTCGTCATCCGAACCCATCGAACGCGCTAGGCGCTCGGTATATCTTACCTGCTCCCGCCCGCCAGAGCAAGGTAGCTAATTTGGGACGGAGCTTTTTTGACTACTTTTGCAGCCCGATTGCCAGAGCAGCCAATGAGTAGTCAAAATAGTCCCATCCCAAAATGACCGGCTTGGTGCCGCACCACAGAAAGGGCCCATCTACTACGTTTAGGCCACAGGGGTCGACCATAGCCGACTTTTTCGAAAATCGGCAAGCTTTCTACCTGCGGTTTTGTTTTTGTAAATTCCGGGATGGTCGAGGGTGGCCGGTTTAACGTAGTAGATGGCCGCATTTCGTGGCAGGCGGTCCGACCCAAGGCACAAGGCAGCCAACCTCGAATGGACATTCTCGAAGTTGCGGTGGAATACGGACTGAATTGGCACCTTAAAGGCAAAAACACTCCGTATTTCACCGCAACTTATCGAGGGGATGGGTTTTAGAGGCGAGCGAGGTCGTAGGCTTGGGCGGCTGACTCACCGGCGAAGATGAGGTTGGTTGTGGCTTCCTGAGGATTGAGCGCCTGGTCGAGAGGCATGGGCTTGCGGCAGATCGGCAGTACCAAGTCGATACCCTGCCCATATACCGCGTCCAGGTTGACGGCGCGACCGCCCACGACGGCGACCACCGGCTTGCCATATCGCCTGGGGAGCCACACCCACCGGCGCCTTACCGGCGGCGGACTGCTCGTCCATATTGCCCTCGCCTGTTATGACCAGGTCGACATCGCGCACGCGCTCGTCAAACCCCACGAGATCGAGCACCGTCTCTACACCCGAGCGCAGCTCCGCACCGAGCGCCAGCAACGCGGCGCCCAAGCCACCGGCAGCGCCCGCGCCGGGCACGCCGAGCACCGAGCCAAATGTCCGTGCGCCCTCGGGTGTGCGCAACAACCCCTGGGCTCGCGCCTCGAAAATTGCCGCATCGAGCAGGCGACCGTAGCCGACCATCCATCTGTCGCACCTGCGCAGCACCTCAGCGCCATCCGCCGGCAGGCCCTTCTGTCCGCCGAACACCGCGAGCGCGCCGCGACGCCCTACGAGCGGATTCTCAACATCCGAAAGCACAACGATACGAGCGCCATCCAAAGTCTGCAGCGCCGGCGCCAAATCAACGCTCGCCACGTGTTCAAGGCCCGCAAGACCGGGGGCGACATCGCAGCCCTGATCATCGACCACGCGCGCGCCCAGCGCCTGCAGCATGCCGGCGCCACCGTCGTTGGTGGCACTGCCACCCAAGCCAATATAGATAGTCTTTGCGCCTGCGCGAACCGCATGGATCATAAGCTCGCCCACACCATAGGTCGAAGCCGCAAGCGCCGCCGATTCCGTGCAAGGCGAATACCCAATGCCGGCCGCCTCGGCCATCTCGATGACCGCGGACTTGCGCTCGACATCAACCAGCATCCGGGCAGACACACGCTCGCCAAAGGGGCCTGCGACATCGCAGGTTGAGAGCTCGCCACCGCATGCGGCGATGGCATCGAGCGTTCCCTCGCCACCATCTGCCAACGGCAATGCGCGCACCTCGGCATCGGGCCAAACGCGGCGCACGCCTTCGGCAACCGCCGCCTCTGCCTGCGCACTCGACACGCTGCCCTTAAAGGAGTCGATCGCCAGCAGCACACGGCGGGGCCGGCGGCGCGCAGAACCAAAGTTGAGCGCCATGCCAGCATCCTCACCGGCACCTGCAAGCGCCGCGGCGTGGGCGGCATGCGCCTCAAGGTTCGGACCGCAGCCACAGCCGCTGCCACCCGCTCCGCGCAGACCGCCAAAATAGCTACTCAGCAGCTCGCGGCATTCATCCGCCAGAACCCCAGCCGTCACGTTAAACCGATGATTCAGGCGCGAGTCGGCATTCAAATCGTATAGGGATCCCAGCGCGCCCGCCTTGGCATCAGCCGCGCCATACACGCAGCGCCCCACGCGCGCGTTGACCATAAGGCCCGCGCACATGCAGCAAGGCTCGAGCGTTACATAGACCGTGCAATCGGAAAGGCGCCAGCGACCGAGCGACCGAGCGGCAGCGCACAGGGCCGCGAACTCTGCATGAGCCGAAGGATCCTGATCGAGCTCGCGCCGATTGTGCGCCCTCGCGACGATCTCACCGTCGCGCACCACCACGGCACCAATCGGTACCTCGCCCACCGCAGCAGCGGCGCAAGCCTCCGCCAGCGCCTCGCGCATGAACTTCTCGTCGATTTCGGTGATCGTCATCGTTCGCCTTCCCTGTTGCAAATTCAAAACGATGCTATCATTACGACTCACGGAGAGATGGCAGAGCGGTTGAATGCGGCGGTCTTGAAAACCGTTGAGCGCGAGAGCGTTCCGGGGGTTCGAATCCCCCTCTCTCCGCCACTTTAGTGATTCACCGGTGTCATGGTCCGCTCAAACAGTGCATCGACCACGTCGGCTATCTCGGGTCGACGCTCAAGATCGTGGCCCGATTCCCACCATATCGTGAAAAGTCGAATAATACCGCCGGCGACAAACTCAGACGTCGTCTCAAGTGACACGGGGGCCAGGGCATCCTCGGCAAGCACGTTCATCACACGCTCGCGAATGGAGCGGGCAATGCGGTCGCAAATGACGTTGGTCAACATGCCCGACATGCTGCTTGCCAAAATGTTATCCATGAGCTGCTCGTGCGCCAGAATCAAATCCATGGCATCGTCCAAAATCGCGTGTCGAAGCGCGCGCACGTCCTCGGCAGACACTGCGCCGGCCTCATCGGGCTGTTTTTGCGGCAAGCCCGACATGAGCTCATCGATATAAAAGGCAAAGTAATCGTTCTTGTCGCGAAAGTGCTTGTAGAACGTCGTGCGGCGAATCATGGCGCGGTCGCACAGCATGGCAACCGTCAGGTCCTCAAAACGATGCTCCTCGAGAAGCTCGGTGAAGGCATCGAACAGGGCGCGGTAGGTTTTCTTAATGCGAAGGTCCACTGGTATCGCCATCCTCAGGGCAAAGACAACACTCGTCAATCTGTCGCATATCTTACACCTGTACCTCGCGCGCTTTGCCCCGGTGCCGACCCCGCCGAAAACATAACGCTTGCCGGAAAGTTCGGCACGGCAAAACGTTGCGGGTATACTAGTAGCGTTATACCAACGGCAGCTGGCGCATGCCGCCGCGGCCATTCGAAACGGAGACATCATGATTACCGTCATCATCGGCATCGTTGTTGTCATTGTGATTGTCTGCGCCATCGCCGGCATCTACAACAACATGGTCACCAAGCGTAACCGCATCGATAACGCCTGGCAGAACATCGATACGCAGCTGCAGCGCCGCAACGACCTGATCCCCAACCTGGTCGAGACCGTCAAGGGCTACGCCAAGCACGAGCAGGAGACGCTCTCCGCCGTGATCAGCGCGCGTAACACCGCCGTCAAGGCCACCACGCCCGAGGCCAAGATGGAAGCCGACAACGTGCTGACCGGTGCGCTGCGTCAGCTCTTCGCCGTAGCCGAGGCCTATCCCGATCTTAAGGCAAACACCAACTTTACGCAGCTGCAGGCATCGCTCGAGGATACCGAGAACAAGATTAGCTACGCACGCCAGAGCTACAACGATTGCGTGCTCAGCTACAATAACGCTATCCAGACGTTCCCGGCTGTCATCTTTGCCGGCATCTTCCAGTTTAAGGAGCGCCAGGGCTTCGAGGCAGCTGAGGCCGCCCGCCAGGCACCGACCGTCAAGTTCTAACAATCATGGCCGAGTCTTAAGCCAGTTCATCAACCCTTTGGGGTCCAAGGCACAAACCTTGGGCCCTTTTCTTATCCACGCACAACGCGCCCACGCACAACGCGCCCACGCACAACGCGCCCACGCACAACGCGCGGCCAATAGGCCGCGCACCATCTTTATTCAGATTAATTATTGCCCGTTGTAACATCGCCGAGCCCGCAGGGCGGAGAGCAAGTTCCCTCCCGGCGCACTCCGCAGGACGCAAGA
>CAJMRO010000030.1:0-17680 GCA_905215825.1 uncultured bacterium | reverse complement strand
CTGCGGGCTCGGCTTTCGGCTGCTCGGAGTCCACCGTATCGACCTCTGCGAGCACATCGTCCTCGCGCTCCTCATCGATCAAAAGCGCCTCACGCGTTTGTGCGGCGGCGCTCCGAATGTGTCCCAGCTGACTCAAATCGATATCGATCTTGACGGGCTGGTGCGCGGCATCCCACGAAAGCCATGCCACGATCTCGTCATCGATGATCTTGGTCAGATATTTGGGGACCTTCTCCTCCTTTAGGGGGTGGGCGGGGTCCAGCGCCAGGCGTAGGCGTTGGTCGCAGGCGCGCATCATTTCGCCGAGTTTGCTGCTCTTTTGCCTGCTGCCGTGGATACGCATGCATTCCCAAAAGCCGTTTTGGCAACGGTAGATATGGATAGGATCCAGGCGGTATTCGCAGTCCTCGTGGCGCTCGGGCGCAAAGAATACGGCCGAGGCAAACATGGTGTAGGGCATGGCCGTCTCCTCCCCAAACAAGCTCGCTACGATGCCGGTCTTTCGGTGCGTGTCATAGTAGCGCGCCATACGGACATACACGGCGCATGCCACGTGGCGCAGGTCGCGATGGTGGGAACGGTCGAGCCGTGAGTTATTCAGGTTGTACGTGGAGAGGGCGTTTATAGCGGTCATGAGTCGCTCCTCGCCTGCCTCGTCGGGCGGAAGGGGGAGCGTGGGCTCGGAGGTTTTGCGACGCTTAGGGGTCTGGCCGGACGGTGCCGGTGCTGGTACAAGGTCTCGAGCCGCGCGCCGCAGCTCGATAAGGGCGTTATCGAACATGACGGTTTTAGAGTCGCGAAGCAGCTTGGGGTCGAGCCCGTGGAACACGGCGTAATCTTGCAGCCACACGCGTGCAAACCGGTCGATGCCGGGCTCGAAGGCACGGTAGGCATCCCAAAAGGCCTTGATCTTGCTAAAGCCATCGAGCGGGTCATCAACGCCGATGCCGCAGATCAGCTCATAGAGATACAGGAAGGCAAAGGACGTAGACGTTTCCTCGACGGTTCCGCGGCGCACTTGGGCACGCCAGGTAAAGTAGCCGCGCAGCTGCCGGTCGCTCATGGCGTTGTAGGTGGGAAAGTACGACTTAAAGGTGCCGTTGTAGGGACAGTCGTCCTCAAAGTCGGCCATCAGCAGGCCCTGGCGGTAAAAAAGCTCGGCTTCCGAAAGCCAGCGGCCCGCACCGCCCTTGGGGTCATCCTGCCAGCGCGATATCTCGCGCATTTTGCGGTACTGGTCGGGGAGGAAATTCTGCATCTGTCGGCCGGTTTTGAGAATCGGCTCGTCTGCGTAGATTTCGTTTGAGAAACGGGCGGACTGATGGGTCCGAGCCTCGGCCATAATGCGCTCGATGAGCATTTTGATGTCCTGGTCGGCCACCGCTTCTCCTCTCCTAACGCAGCTTCGGTGACCTCATATCATAGCACAGCATCAAACAGGTGTTCGAGATACTGCTGCGTAGATAGATTTAGAACAGGAGGGCGTAGATGACGGCGATGACGACGGAGGGAAGCATATTGGCCGTACGGAAGGTCTGAGGACGGATGAGGTTGACGCCGACGCAGAAGATGAGCATGGAGCCTACGAGCGAAAGGCTGTTGAGGGCCGCTGTGGTCATGATGGGGGAGAGCGCGCCGGCAAACAACGTGATCGTCCCCTGGAACACGGCGACGGGCAGGGCCGAGAAGATGCAGCCGCGGCCAAGCGAGGCCGTCATGGTGCAGACGATGATGCAGTCCAGTGCGCCCTTGAGGGCAAGCGTTGACCAGTCGCCGAGCAGGCCGTCCTGGATCGATCCCACAATGGCCATGGCGCCAATGCACACGGTGAGTGAAGTCGAGACAAAAGCGTTGGTGAACTCGTTATCGCCCTCACTGCCAGTCTTGCGCTTGAGCCATTCGCCAAGGTTCTCGATGGCGGCTTCCAAGTTGACGGCCTCGCCGATGAGCGAACCGACCGCAAATGAGACGATGAGCATGGTGGTACCGGTGGTCGCCAGCGCCTTCCCATCGATAAGGAGCATCTTTTGCATGGTGCCGCCAAGGCCGATAAACAGGACGCACAGCCCCGATGCTTTCATGAGCGTGTCTTGGATGCGCGGTGTAATGAAGCGGCCGCCCGCTAATCCCAAAAGACCGCCCGCAATCAAAAGCACAACGTTGATGATTGTTCCCAAGCCCGGCATGAGCCCTCCCGTATTGATGCCAACGTGGCAATCGTAGCAGAGTGGAATGCGAGGTACATCGCGACTCATCTAATACGTTATATAAGTGGCATTAGCAACGACGCGCAGCATTTAAGCCTCAGGTGGTTGTCGGGACATAGGGATAGTATTCAAAGCGCAGTGTCATAAGCCGCTGTGGGGATTCAATAGCCGCGGCAATGATATTGGCATCGCGGGCACGATCAAACCCTTCGAGTTCGATCTGATACGAGACGTCTTGCATAATGTCCAGACGTCGCCAGGCTAGGAGTGTGTCACCATCGAATTCTAAGGTCTTGCCTCCGTCTGGAGCAACGGCGTATAAACGCAGCTTGGCGGTGGTTGCAGGGTCGACAACCGTGACCTTTTTAATTTCGTTTCGAGTATTCTTGGCGCCCAACAAGGTGAGCAGTGTTGGGGCCACGACCTCGCCCGATGGCAAAAAGACGACTTCGATGGATTCAGGAAATGCGATGATGGCTGACTTGCGGACGGGCTGATTGGCGGCGGCAACTTCGATGTTCGCAGCGTCGACGACCTCTGTGTGGTCGAGCGCGGCAAGCACGCAGCAGTTGCCTTCATCGATCTCTTGAGGATCAGCAAGCCCCAGACTGTCCGCGAACTCGTGATCGTTTGGATCGGCAGCGGGCTCATTCGGCACTTCGAAAGAAGCTGGGACGCTGTTTGTCGGCGACGGCGTGTCGCCCGCACCTGCTTCTTTGTCCGCGCTCTCTTCTTGTATGGTTGCGTTGATGGGTTCGTCGTTTGGGGGGAGCGTCTTGGCGTCAAACGCGGAGGGGAGAATTCCGATGGCTCCGGATCCGTTCCACTCCATTTCGAGAAGCGCCGGGTCGGCAAGAATGCGTTGCCTGCTTTGCGCGCGGGCATCGATTTCAATAGGGCCTGCCTCTATCCCTCGTGTAAGGCTGAGTGATCCGGCTGGCTTCTCGAAATGAGCGTCTGTGTCTTTGGTACTGACGGCGTAGAACAGCAGGGACGCTTCTCCCGCCGCGATGGCATCGGTACCGGCTTTGGTCAGCCGCAACGATGCCGTGAATGAGAGGGTGGGCTGCGTGTCGTCTGCATTCGCGGCGGCGCAGCCCAGACATATACCGCCTCCTTTCTCGAAAAACGTACCGTCGAAGGCGACCTTCGCTCCGTTCGCCGAGTCATCGACCGAAGCGATGTCGATGCGCAGCTCTAAATTGCATGGATCGCCATCTGCATCGAGCACAACCGAGCGCCACGTGCAGACGGCGCACCCGCCTGGGAGCCGTTTGCCTTGTTCGAACGATTGATATCCACGACTATCGAGCCGTCCGTATTACGACGAAGGCATCCCGAGGTTGAGATTGCGGCCTGTGCGATCGAAAAACGCTTGCACGCAATGGCGCTCGACGGATTTGGTGCGGAGCTTAGGGCCGCTGGTAAGGAGTCTGCCATGACAGGAGTCGCCCAAGCGGCGACAGGCGTTCCGGTTGCGAGCGCGCCGCAGAGTGCGACGACGGGCAAAAGGTTCTTCGATGCCATGGGGTCTCCTTAGCTAATTTAGTGCGGCCTGTTCATGTTTTGTTTCTGGCTGTGTTTGATGTGCAGACCGAGGCCGGCGGTTCCCGCGCCTGCTGCTGCGGCGCCTGCTGCCAAGAGCCATCGTTTGTCGCCTGTCTGCGCCAACGGTTCCTCGCGGTCGCTGCGGTCGAGCTCCGAGAGGTCGACCGTCACTTGCGTGGCGGCCTGCGCCTGTTCTTGCTGGGCAAAGGCCATGGCTGGCCCAAACGCTAGGATGCTGACGGCGGCGGCCAGGGCGACGGCCTTATGCCGTGTGCGCACCGGGCTCGACCGTCCAGGTGATCGTTGCAACCTGATCGCCTTCGCCGGTTACGCGGAAGATGTCGCGCGTGACGCGGGCGACGTTTCCGCTTGTCTTGAGCTTAATTTTGTCCGTGCCGCCGGCAATGCCCTGGTAGCCCATGTCGAAGGCTGCGTTCTTGGAAAGATCGAGGCCCGTCTCCTGCATTGCGGCGCTGGCGTTCTGGAGTGCGCCGTCGGGGCCGACCTTAAAGTCGATGGAGTTCTGTGCGGTTCCGGCTTTGGCGTCGGCAGCAATGGTCCAGGTGTTCATGGCGTCGATCTTCATGTTGGTGACATGGATGCCGTAGGCCGAATGATTGTCGATGGTGGTCGCGTCTTCTGAGGGGCCCTGAAGCGTGCCGTCGGCCTTGGCGACGAAGGGAATAACCGTCGGAACTTTGAACTCAACGTTGTCGATCTCGGTCCTGACCATTACTTTCGTGGTTCCAACGCGCCCGGCCGCCATAGCTGGCGTCGGGGCGGCGCCCATTGCGAGCGCGAGCGCGAGCCCCGCGCCCACGACGAGCGCTCTGGCTCCGTTCATGTTCCTGGTGATGTCCATGGTCGTTCCTTTCTATTCGCCGCGGGCCGTCCCCGCGATGATTGGACGAATGCTGGTGAATTGCGTGCGGTGCCGCGTCGGCCGGAAAAGCTAGTTCTCGGCTTGCTCAACCCGCACCTTGACACGTGTCGGATTGCCGTGGCTGTCGAGGGTCTTGGCATCGAGTGCCTGGATCTCGATGTACGCCTCGCCTTCTTTGATGTCGCCGGCGGGGCACGTTTCGATTGTCTTGCCGGTCTCGACCACACCGGATTCGTACATGGTCTCGTCGTTTTGGATGACGCGGAATCGCTGGGGAAATTTATTGTCTTGGACGTTTTGCACGTTGACGCGCAGCTTGCCGTCCTCCTGCAGCTGAGCGACCGGTGCGACCGAAATCGTCATCATGTTGTCGCGGACTATGGCGTCGAGCTCATCTTGGATTTCCTGACGCGTTTTGCCCTCGGCCGTCGTAACCGAAGCGCCCGCCTCGGGTACGGGCTGCGACTGCCAAGCGTATAGTCCTACGGCGACAAGGGCACAGACGATGGCCAAGCAGGCAACGATGAGCTTCTTGCGACGACCCAGGCCTGCAAAGTGGGGTGGCTTCTTCGCGCTCATGCGGCATCCTTGGCGGTATAGATGCGCGCAAAGGTGGACGGGTTCGCTCCAAAGAGCATGTGAAGCATCAGGCGGCGTGAGTAGACAAGCTCGTCGAAGTCGGGAGGGAGCTCGATGTCGTGGATATGCGCGATGCGGTGGGCGAGCGCCGAGAACGACTCGGGGTCGCAGATCACATCGGTGGTAACGTGGTAGACCGTCGTATCGGGGAATGCCTCTTCGTCGAAAGGCAGGAGATGGGGATCGTCGTCGACTTCGATGGCGATGCCGTACTGGGGCCAGTAATATGCCATGGGAACCTCCCTGCTTCTGGGGCCAAAACTTCTGTCGGTTTTGGCTGTCGATGCCGACCGTATCAGCCGTTACTTGACCAATTGCTGACCAAATGCTTGACGGATTGGCGTCTCCGCAGGTAAAAGGCGGCAAAAAATACTCCAACTTTTTTCGAGCGGCAATCGCGCGGTCAGTGACGGCGGGGCCATATGTGTTAAAAGCATCGTCTGCCGAGGAAATCCAGCCGCTCGCCGAATTGCACGAACGTAAAAATCGCCAATTATGGAGACGGTCTCGAACACGTCGACGAAACGATGCGGTAACATCTCCCTGCAAACACTGTAGTTAGCTAAAGGGGGAGTTCGCGTGTCTGTAACCATCAAACCCTTCACCGACGAGTTCGAAGAGTATGGCCGCGATGAATCTCGCGCATCGGGCGAAGCATCGAGCATCTCGTTTCCGACAACGGAAGACGAGGTCCGTGCCATTTTGGAAAAGCTCCATGCCGAGCGTGTCCCGGTAACGGTTCAGGGCGCCCGAACCGGCCTTGCCGCCGGTGCCGTGCCCCACGGCGGGCATATCCTCAATACTTCCCGTATGAATCGCTACTTGGGCCTTCGCCGCGATGAACAAGGCCAATTTTTGCTGCGCGTGGAGCCGGGCGTTGTGCTCTCGGAGCTGCGCAAGCAGCTGAGCAAGAAGGTGCTGCCGACCGCTGGTTGGGACCAGGCATCGCTTGAGGCCTACGAGGAGTTCCAAGAGGCTCCCGAGCAGTTTTTTCCCACCGATCCCACCGAGGCGTCTGCCTGTCTGGGCGGCATGGCGGCATGTAACGCCTCCGGTGCCCGCAGCTACGCCTACGGCCCCATGCGCCCACATATCACGGGACTCCACGTCGTGCTGGCTGATGGCGATTTGCTTGAGCTTCGGCGCGGCGAGGCTTTTACCCAGGGCCGCCACCTGTCGCTCGTGACGGCAGCGGGCCGTACACTCGAGCTCGATCTTCCCGGCTATACCATGCCCAAGACAAAAAATGCTTCGGGCTATTTCGTTGCTGACGATATGGATGCCATCGATCTGTTTATCGGTGCGTGTGGCACAATCGGCGTCATCACCGAACTCGAGATTGCCCTGCAGGTGGCACCCGCGGTCGTTTGGGGCGTGAGCTGCTTCTTCGACAGCGAAGACAAGGCCGTGTCCTTCACCGATTCTGTGCGTCCCGTCCTGTCCCATGCGGCTGCCATCGAGTACTTCGATGCTGGCGCCCTGGATATTCTACGTCGTCAGCGCGAGCAGTCGACGGCGTTTGCCTCGCTGCCTGCGCTCGACAAAGACGCCAAGGTCTGTGTCTACGTGGAGCTCGACTGCGACGACGAAGCCCAGGCGACTGAGGAGCTGTATCACTTGGGGTGGGTACTGGAGCTTGCGGGCGGCAGTGACGATGCGACATGGGTCGCGCGCACCGAGGTCGATCGCGAGTGTCAGCGATTCTTCCGCCATGCGGTGCCCGAGAGCGTCAACATGCTCATCGACGAGCGCCGCCGCATGGATCCCACCATCACCAAACTGGGTTCGGACATGTCGGTGCCCAACGCGCACTTGGCCGATGTTATCGCCCTCTATCGCCGCACGCTGGCGGAAAGTGGGCTTGAATCTGCCGCCTGGGGGCATATCGGTAACAACCATCTGCATGTGAACATTCTGCCGCGCGATGCACAGGATTATCGCCGCGGCGGAGAACTATTTGCCCAGTGGGCTTCCGAGGTCACGGCCATGGGCGGTGCCGTCTCCGCAGAACACGGCGTCGGCAAGATCAAGGCGGGCTTCTTGGAGACGATGTACGGTCACGAGGCCATGGTCGAGTCGGCGCGGCTCAAGCTCCAGCTCGATCCTGCCGGGCAGCTGGGTCGCGGTAACCTGTTTTCGGAGAAGCTCTTGGATGAGCTCGTCCAGAAAGGGGGCGCGTGAAGATGATCGATTTCCATATGGTGGTGTGCGTCAAGGCCGTGCCGGGCAGCACCGAGGTCAAGATGGACCCCAAGACCAATACCATCGTGCGCGATGGCAAGCAGGCGGTCATTAATCCCTTTGATGCGAGCGCTTTGGAATGCGCGCTGGCGCTGAAGGACGACTTTATCGGCTTTGGCATGGACGTGCGCGTGACGGTGGTGTCGATGGGCATCCCCGCGACCGAATCGCTGCTGCGCGACTGCATCGCTCGAGGCGCCGACGACGCGCTGCTGCTGACCGACCGAGCCTTTGCGGGCGCCGATACCCTGGCAACCACCTATGCCCTCAAGTGCGGCATCGAAGCGCTCGACGAGGACTTCGACCTGCTCATCTGCGGCAAGATGGCGGTGGATGGCGATACGGCCCAGATTGGCCCCGAGCTTGCCGGCGCCTTTGAGATTCCCTGCGTGACCGATGTGAGCTGCGTGCAGAGCGCAGGTTTTACGACGTGCGGTGCGCTTTCGCTCGTTCACGGTTGCGATGCCGGCGAGGAGACGGTCTATCTTGAGATGCCGTGCGCGATGACGACTGCCAAGGAGATTGGCCAGTTGCGTATGCCGAGTATTGCCGGTATTCGCGCGGCGGAGGAGGCGGACGTGCGCGTGGTCAGTGCCGCCGACGTGAACGCCGACCCCGCGCGTTGCGGTCTTGCCGGGTCGCCGACACAGGTCGTGCGCTCGTTTGTGCCCGACCGTGACCAAACGTGCGAGGCCGTTGAGGGGACGGCGTCCGAGCAGGCGGCAAAGCTTGCCAAGATTATCGAGGGGATGGCATAGATGAGCGGACTGATTATCGATAGCGAAGCCTGTATCGGCTGCGGTCGCTGCGTTCGCGCCTGTGCCTCGGGCGGCATCGTAGTGGAAGGCGAGCGGCCCAGCCGATGCGCCCGCGTAACCGACGGCTGCATCCTATGCGGTGGGTGCGTCGACGCCTGCCCTGTCAACGCTATCTCGATCGAGCGTGACGAGGCCGCTGGTGCGGTGGACCTTGATGCATGTCGAGACATTTGGGTATTCGCGCAGACCGACGAGCACGATACGGTGACTCCCGTTGCCTATGAGCTTATGGGCAAGGGCCGCGAGCTTGCCGATGCTCGCGACTGCCGTCTGGTGGCACTGATCGGTATGGGTCCCGAGGGTTCTCTCGGCGACCTGGAGCATCTGGTTTGTGCGGGCGCCGACGAAGTCCTGGCCTGTCGCGACGAGCGCCTGCGCCAAAACGATGCGGAGGTCTACGCCCGCTTGATCTGCGATTTGGTAGCCGAACGCAAACCCGAGGCCATCCTATACGGTGCGACCGCTTTTGGCCGCGAACTGGCACCCGGCGTTGCCGTGCGCTTGCAGACGGGCCTTACGGCTGACTGCACCGTACTTTCGATGGATACGGAGACGGGACTGCTGCAACAGACGCGTCCGGCGTTTGGCGGCAACCTGATGGCCACCATCGTCTGCCCCAATCATCGTCCCCAGATGGCAACGGTTCGTCCCGGCATCTTTAAGGCGCCCGACTTTGACTACGACCGCTCCGGCACGATCACCCAGATATCGCTTGCGGATGATGCTAAGGCTCGTGTCGAGATCTCGATTCCCGCCGAGGAGTGGGGACAGCAGCCCTCGATCGCCAATGCCGAGCGCTTGGTCGTGGTGGGCCGCGGCATTGGCTCCAAGAAGAATCTGCCCCTGATGCGAAGGCTCGCCGAGGCTCTGGGAGCCGAGCTTGGTTGCACGCGACCTGTCGTGGAGGCCGGCTGGTTGGAGTATCGCCATCAGATTGGCCAGACCGGCGTATCGGTTTCGCCCAAGCTTCTCGTGAGTATCGGTGTTTCGGGCGCCATCCAGCATCTTGCCGGCATCGGTGGGGCGGAGTGCATTATCGCCATCAACGAGGACCCGGATGCCCCCATTTTTGGTGCTGCCCAGTACAAGGTTGTTGGGGACGCCGTCGAGGTCGTCGAGGAGCTGCTGGCCCAGCTTGAGCGCTAGGCGCGCGCCAGCCAGTCGCGCATCTCGTCCTTTAGGCACTCCCAGGTCGCTTGCGTGGTGGGATTGGTAAAGGGGCGCGTAATGCCAAAGGGTGCGTCGAGCAGGCGGTAGATATCGCCCTGTTCGCGCGCCAGCGCGCGGCTTGCTGGATAGACGAGCTCAAACATAAAGCAGATGAGCCCCACCAGGTAGTCCGCCGGCTCGTTGCGCTCGTCGCGCGCGACGCACCGATGCTCGTCAAAGGCGGCAAGCGTCGGTACCGAAAAGCGACTTGCTAGAAACGCGTCCTCATCCACTTTGAGGATGGTGTCGACGGTGCTGTCGGCGATGGTGCGCATAATGTCGATCTTGTCACCATCGCGCACGATATCGCAGAAGCACCGTGTACGCTCGTCGAGTTGTGCCGGCAGGCGAAAGTCGCTGTGATAGGCGATGCTCGCTCGGATGAGCTCGTCATGCGCACCGGTTTCGATAAAGTCACGGATGTTTGTCGTGGCGGGTGCATCGGCGGGATTCTCGCCAAAGAGGACCTCGATGCCCAGCGCCGCATGGCTCATGCTCTCGGCGTCCTTAAAGGTGTCCCAGCGTCGCAGCTGCTCAAAGCGGCCCATATCGTGTAGCAGGCCGCAAAGCCATGCCAGGTCAATATCTTCTGACGACCAGCCCTGCTCGCGCGCTACGGCATCGCATGCCTCGGCCACGTGGTACGTATGCTCGATTTTGAGCGCGATGCGTGGGTTGGTGGCGTCGTAGGCATCGGTGTAGCTTTTGAAGGCCGCGCGCGCCCGGTCTCGATCGATAGCTGTCATAATGACTTCCTAAAAAGTTGTGTCTTTCGATCCGGTGGCAATTGTAGGTGAACTCGGTTGCTGTCGGATGATGATTCTGCCGTATCGCTACATGCGGCTCGGAGACCTTGTCAGGATGAGAAGCGTATGGTGCTCAAAATCGTTAGAACCGTCTGGCCGGTGATGCTTACCTATGTTGCAATAGGCGCGCCGTGCGGAATGATCATGGGGCAGACGGGAATGGAGCCCTGGATGGTCTTTGCCCTGAGCAGCACGTTTGTGACGGGCAGTGGCCAGTTTATGATCTGCAATCTTTGGCTGGCGGGCGTACCGGCACCTTCGATTATCGCGAGCGTTGCCGCCATCTCCTCGCGTTTTGCGCTTTACTCGGCATCGATCGCGCCGCATCTGACGGGTGCCTCGAAGCGTCAGACGCTGGCTGTTGCCGCGACACTTACCGAGGAGGCATATGGCATCTCGCTTGCCAAGTTGGTTGAAGGGGAGGATTGGGGCCCGCGCGAGTCCTTTGTGCTCAACGTGATCCTCATCGCAACATGGGGCGTTTCGTGTACGATGGGCGCCATCGTCGGCGCCGTTGTCGATGTTCCCACCGCCATTGCAGCCTTTGTCTGCACCTCGCTCTTTATCTGCCTGCTCTTTTCGCAGCGGCTGTCGCGCGGCAACGTTGTCGCGGCGGTTTCGGGCGCGGTGTCCGTCGCCGTATGCAAGTTCTTGGGCCTCGCGAATATTGCCGTGCCGGCAAGCGTCGTGGCCGGCATTGCCATTGCGTTGGCGTGCGATGCTGTATTTGACGGAAGAGGTGCCCGCGATGCCCGTTAACGAGTTCTTGGTTCTGTGGCTGTCGTCGTGGGCTGCTATCGCGTTCTTTCGCATTGCGCCGGCGTTCGCCTTGCGCGGGCGGACCCTGTCGCCCCGCATTACCGAGGCCCTGAGCTATATCCCGCCCGCTGCCTTTGCCGCGCTGGTCGCCAACGACTTGGTGAGTCCCGGCGCGTTCGACGCGGGACTCTGGCCTGCCCTGGTTCCCTGGATTGCGGCCGTCGGCGTCGTGGTCGTGGCGGTCAAGACAAAATCGATGCTGTGGTGCTGCGTCTCGGGCATCGTACTCTATATTGTCTTGAGCCTTATATAGGGGTGACGTCGCGGGCGCCGAATCTCGTTCCATCCCAACTTGTCGAATTTTTCACCGAGCTGGTCTATTTCTTCTGGTACCATGGTCAAACTTTACTGTAGCAAAGCATGACGTGGGCTTTTGTTCCGCGTCAGCGGAAATGGGGGTTTCATGGCACAGGAAGCGACCGCCAACGAGCAAAAGAAATTCAAGGTTCCGCGCATCCCGGGCGACATCATGATCTATCCGATGATCGTCGGTCTTTTGCTCAACACCTTCTGCCCGCAGGTTTTTGAGATCGGCGGCTTCTTTACGGCTGCCTGCCGCGGTGGCTCCAATACCATCGTCGCCGCGATCCTGCTGTTTGTGGGCGCCGGCATCAGCTTTAAGTCCACGCCGGGCGCCATCAAGACCGGCATCGTCGTGCTGATTCCTAAGCTTGTAGTGGCAGCCGCGCTGGGTCTGGGCGTCGCGTACTTCTTTAACGATAACTTTTTAGGCCTGAGCTCGGTTTCCATCATCGGCGGCATTACGTTTTGCAACATGGCGCTCTATACGGGCATCATGGGCGAGTTCGGCGATGAGTCCGAGCAGGGCGCCGTCGGTATCCTGTTCTTTACGGCCGGCCCCGCCGTCACGATGATCATCCTTGGTGTTTCGGGTCTCGCCAACATCCCCGTCGGCACCATCATCGGATCCATCCTGCCGCTTGTTATCGGCATGGTCCTGGGCAACTTGTTCCCGTTTATCAAGAACCTGCTGGTTCCCGGCGCCAATCCCGCGATCGCTGTTATCGGATTTCAGCTCGGTGCGTCCATGAGCCTTTCGAGCTTTATCACCGGCGGTATTTCCGGCATCTTGCTGGGCCTTGTCACGCTCTTTATCGTCGGCCCCATCACCTTTGCGTTCGAGCGCCTGTGCGGTGGTAACGGCAAGGCGGCCGTTGCCTGCTCCACTATCGCCGGCACGGCTATGACCACGCCGGTCGCCCTCGCCGAGGTCGCTCCGCGCTATGCCGAGCTTGCGCCCACCGCGTATGCGCAGATCGCCACTGCCGTCATCATCACGGCAATCATGGCCCCGATTCTGACCGGCTGGGTCGATAAGAAGTTCTGCCAGGGCAAGGAAGACCTGTCGCCTGCCGGTGTCGAGGCCATCGAAGAGGCCGTCGCGACCGACATCGATGGCGAGTAGCAATCGATACCCATCAATGATTCCGGCGTGCAATTCGCGCCGTCCGAGCGCCCGAACAGAAACTGTTTTGCAGTGATGTTCGGGCGCTTTGCTATGATTCCCTTTACCCCTGCGGAGTAAAGGGGTGTTTATTGCCCTGATTCGAATTGGGCGATTCTGACCATTCGGATATTGAAGGGATGGCGTCTAGTGGTTAAGGCACTCAAGATTGAGATATTCCTGCTATGCATGATTGTTCTTATCGGGCTTGCCGCGCGAAGTCGTCGCTCCTTGTTCTCGAGCACCCTGCAGCTATTGTTTAGCATGCTTGGCTACACCTCTGCCGCGTACATATTATTCGATATGATCTGGACGCTTTCGGATGGTGCGGACGGCACGTTGGGTATTGCTGCCAACTGGATTTCCAACGCGGTTTCGTTTTCGCTCTTTGCCATCGCGTGTCTCATTTGGTTTATCTATTCCGAGACGATGCAGGGCTCTCGCCTTGTGACCTCGCGCTATAGGGTGGTGCTTGTAACGTTGCCTACGGCTCTGGTGGTCGTGCTGGCTTTTACCAGTTACTGGACGCACGCCTTGTTCTATATCGATTCGCAGGGCGTGTATCGTCGCGGCTTTGCCTATATGATCCAGCCCATTGTCAGCTACTGTTACGTTATACATACGTCCCTGCATGCGTTTGTGCAATCTCGCAGGGTCGAGAGCCTGCAGACGAAGGCTATCTATCGAACCTTAGCATTTTTCGCCATTCCGGCCCTGGTGGGCGGTACCTTTCAGATCGTATACTCGGTGCCTGGCCTTTGTGTCGGCATAATGATTAGCATGTTGCTGCTCTACATTATCTGCCAGGAGCAGCTCGTCTCGACCGACCCGTTGACTGGCCTCAACAATCGCAACCGTTTTGAGACCTATATCCTGTCGCTCTTCTCAAATGTGGATCAGGCCGAAGATGTGTATCTGCTCATGATGGACGCCGACGGCTTTAAGCAGATTAACGATCGCTATGGACATGTGGAGGGCGACCATGCTCTTCAGGTTATATCCGCTGCGCTCAAAGAGGTCTGCTCGGCGTCTGGTGGCTTTATCGCACGCTACGGTGGCGATGAGTTCGTGGTGCTCCAAAAGGCAGTGGCGGAACAGGATATCATGCATCTGTGCGCGACAATCAACGACGAGCTCGCTCGTGCCGAGGTGCCGTATCTGTTGCGGATGTCCATCGGCTACGCACGGGTTGGCGATGGTGTCGATACCTGGCAAGACTTACTTCGCGCTGCCGATGCGGAGCTCTACCGCGTCAAGGCCGAGAAAAAGAAAGCCGGCGTCCAGATACGCTAGAAAAAAGGGCGCACGACCGTTGCGATGGTCGTGCGTCCTTTTTGCGTTGGCGGGGGCCACCGGCCATAACGCCCAGGCGCGGTGCGGCAAGACGAGCGTCTGCCGCCGCGGCTCGGTACGAAATCAACGAGAACCAGTGCACTCCATTAAGCTGAAGCGTGCGAACGCCCTCTCTAAAAAGGTGAGCTCGCTAGGCTTTTTTGGGTTTGTTGACGATGATGATGCCGCCGCAGACCAACAGCAGGGCAACGATGACGGTAACGGGGCTCGTGCCAGCGCCCTCACCGAGCAGCAGTGCGCTCAGCAGCACGCCAAAGACGGGGTTCATAAACCCAAAGACCGAGACGCGGCTGACGGGGTTGACGGCAAGCAGGCGCGACCACAGCGAGTAGGCGACGGCGGAAATGAGTGCCATATAAATGATGAGCGCGATGGCGGGGGCAATCGCCGTGGGGGAGAACGAGCCGCCCATCAAAAACCCGATGGCGGTAAGGGCCAGGCCGCCGACCAAGAACTGCCACCCGGCAAGCAAAACGCCGTCGTGCTTGCGCGAGAAGATGCCGATCAGGCAGGTCGAAAGGGCACCCGCGACGGTGGAGGCCAGGATAAAGCCCTCGCCGTCGAGCGTAAAGCCAAAGGTGCCGTCCGCGCCCGAAAGGTTGACGAGCGCGACACCGGTAAAGCCCAGTACGCAGCCGAGTACCTTGGCCGCATTGAGCTTTTCGGTGCGAAACGCCAGGGCGGCAAAGAGGATAGCCAAGAAGTTGGCGCTGGCCTCGATGATGGAGCTCGACATAGCGCTTGCACGGGAGAGACCAAGGTAGAAAAAGAAGTACTGGCCGATGGTCTGGAAGAGCGACAAGATGCAGATGGGCTTGATATCGCGCGTTTGCGGAACGAGCGGTCGGCGCTGGGCCACGCTCATGCCAACAATGACCAGCATGCCGGCAAGGGTGAAGCGCAGACCCGCGAAGAGCAGCTGCGAGGCGCTGTCGTGCGCGGGAATGCCAAAGAGGCCGTAGCCGATCTTGATGCAGGGGAAGGCGGAGCCCCAGAGCGCGCAGCAAACGAGACAGCCCAGGATGAGTCCGGGCAGGGTGGCGAGATACGGCTTGCGGCTTTCCATGATGTCCTTCCTACATGCGCGAAGCAAAAAAGAACCCGCCACCGGATGTGTCGGTGGCGGGTGTTGTTACCCGAAGGGATTGTACCCGATGGGAAAGGTTTAGGCGAAGTAGGCTACGCCGCTCTCAAAGATCGGCATGAATTTGTCGCCGGGGACATGCTCGGGCACGTTGCGGTACAGGTTGTCGCCGCGACGCTCGGCATGGCCCATCTTGCCCAGGACGCGGCCGTCGGGGCTCGTGATGCCCTCGATGGCGAGTGCAGAGCCGTTGGGATTGACGGAAAGATCCATGCTGGGCTTGCCGTCCTCGCCCACGTACTGCGTGGCGACCTGGCCGTTGGCGATAAGCTGGGCGAGTACCTCGTCGTTGGCGACAAAGCGGCCCTCGCCGTGGCTGATGGCGACGGTGTAGGGGTCGTCGAGGCTGCACTGCGACAGCCACGGGGGCAGGTTGGACGAGATGCGGGTGCGCACCAGGCGGCTCTGATGGCGACCGATGGTGTTGAACGTCAGCGTGGGCGCATCGGGCGTGGCGTCGACGATGTCACCGTAGGGCACCAGGCCGAGCTTGATCAGGGCCTGGAAGCCGTTGCAGATGCCCAGCATCAGGCCGTCGCGGGCCTTGAGCAGGTCACGGACCGCCTCGGTGACCTCGGGAGCGCGGAAGAACGCCGTGATGAACTTGGCAGAGCCGTCGGGCTCGTCGCCGCCCGAGAAGCCGCCGGGGATCATGACGATCTGGCTTGCGCGGATGCGGCGGGCAAGCTCGTGGGTGCTCTCGGCGACGGCCTCGGGCGTGAGGTTGTTGATCACGAAGGTGTCGGCCTCGGCACCGGCGGCACGGAAGGCGCGGGCGCTGTCGTACTCGCAGTTGTTGCCGGGGAACACGGGGATGATCACGCGCGGGCGGGCGATCTTGGCGCCGCCGTACACGTGGATATCCTTGGCGCGGAAGTCGATGGCCTCGACCTCGGGGGTCTCGCCGGCGCTGCGGTAGGCGAAGACGCCCTCGATGCCGCTCTCCCAAGCCTCCTGGAGCTCGGCGAGCTCGATGACCTCGGAGCCGGTGTCGATGACATAGCCCTCGACGGTGGTACCCAGGGGCTCGACGACAACGCCGTCGGCGACCTTGGGCAGCTCGGCGTCCTCGGCGAGCTCGACGATAAAGCTGCCATAGAGCGGGGTGAAGAGGCTCTCCACGTCCACATCCTCGGCAAGCTCGATACCGATCTGGTTGCCGACACACATCTTAAAGAGGCTCTCGGCGCCGCAGCCGTAGCCGGGCGTGGAGACGGCCAGGGCGTCGCCGGCGGCGGTGAGCGCCTCGACAGCGTCAAATGCGGCGAGAAGCTGCTGGGCATCGGGACGGTAGTCCTCGCCATAGATGGCGGGGGCGATACGGACAACGCGGTGCGTCAGGCCCTTGAACTCGGGGGAGACGGCGCGGGCCGCCTTGCCCACGGCGACAGCGAAGCTGATCAGGGTCGGCGGAACGTTGAGCTCGCCGGCCTCGTCCTCAAACGAGCCGCTCATGGAATCCTTGCCGCCGATGGCGCCGGCACCCAGGTCGACCTGGGCCATGAGGGCGCCCAGGACGGCCGCCATGGGCTTGCCCCAACGCTCGGCCTCGGTGCGCAGGCGCTTGAAGTACTCCTGGAAGGAGAGGTAGGCGCGCTTGTGCTCAAAGCCGGCGGCAACGAGCTTGGCAATGGACTCGACCACGGACAGGTAGGCGCCCGCAAACTGATCGGCCTCCATCAGATAGGGGTTGAAGCCCCATGCCATGGCGCTCGCCGTGGTGGTCTCGCCGTCCACGGGGAACTTGGCGACCATGGCAGAGCTCGGGGTGAGCTGCGTCTTGCCGCCAAAGGGCATGAGCACGGTCGCGGCACCGATGGTGGAGTCAAAGCGCTCGGAAAGGCCCTTGTTGGAGGCGACGTTGAGGTCGGTGACAAGCGATGTCATGCGCTCGGCAAGCGTGGTGCCGGCCCAGCTGGGCTGCCACACGCTGCGGGCACAGACGTGGGCGACCTGGTGCTTGGGCGCACCGTTGGAGTTGAGGAACTCGCGGGACAGATCGACGATGGCGACGCCGTTCCAGGCCATGCGCATGCGCGGCTCGGCGGTAACCTCGGCGATAACGGTTGCCTCCAGGTTCTCCTCGGCGGCGTAGCCCATGAACTCCTCGACGTCACCGTCGGCGACGGCGCAGGCCATGCGCTCCTGGGACTCGGAAATGGCGAGCTCGGTGCCGTCAAGACCGTCGTACTTCTTGGTCACGGTATCAAGGTCGACATACAGGCCGTCGGCAAGCTCGCCTACGGCGACCGAGACGCCGCCTGCGCCAAAGTCGTTGCAGCGCTTGATTAGACGGCAGGCATCGCCGCGGCGGAACAGACGCTGCAGCTTGCGCTCGACCGGGGCGTTGCCCTTCTGGACCTCGGCACCCGAGGTTTCGATGGACTCGGTGTTCTGGGTCTTGGAGGAGCCAGTGGCACCGCCGATGCCGTCACGGCCGGTGCGGCCGCCCAGCAGGATGATCTTGTCGGTGGGGGCGGGGCACTCGCGGCGCACGTGGTTTGCCGGGGTAGCGCCCACGACGGCGCCGACCTCCATGCGCTTGGCC
>CAJMRO010000029.1:0-17809 GCA_905215825.1 uncultured bacterium | reverse complement strand
TAGATCGGTCGGGCGGCAACTGCCGACCAACCGCATCAAACACGTAATGATGCTAAGTCTAGCCCATAAGCACATGAGCGTCAGCACACCTGGCCATCACGGATTTCTATGACGAACGATAGGCGTCGGCGCCGCAAACATGGGACACATGGCCCACCTTTCGAGACTCCCGGACGGCACAAACCGGGGCATATCTATAAGTAAGGAACCCGTTGGGGCACGGCCGCGCAACGGCCACAAGAGATGAACGGAGGCATAAGCCGCACAGCACACAGAGACATCCGCCGCCAGCGCAATCAGTACCCCAACAGCATGCGGCGCCGTGATGTCATCGGCGGACAAGGAGGACACCACCATGAAGAAAAAGACCCTATCGATCCTTTCCCTGTGCATCGCCCTCTTTGCCGCGTTTGCCCTTGTCGGCTGCGGCGGGAGCGCATCGGGCGTGGGCGGCAGCACCTCAAAGAGCGAAGGCAAGGAAAAGGCCCCCGTTGCCGAAAAGACTGACTTTATCTGGTTTAAGGTCGAGATGCCCGAGGGCGTTGGCGTAAGCGACTCCGCCGGCAAGAACGTCGACAGGGTCCAGCTCACCTTCCCCGAAGACGAGAACGGTTCGGCCGATCGCTTTATCCCCGTTTGGAAAAAAGCGCTGGCGGCAGAGGAATCCCACGCCGACCAGGCAGAAAAGAAAGGTGATACGTTCCAGTGGAAGGATGGCGGGTCCGTCGAGTATAACGGCAGGACGTGGCTCGTCGGAACGTACGAGGACAACAGCGGCGTCTCAACCCTCCTCTTTACCGACGTTGAGCCGGGAAGTGTCTACGTCCTCATCTCGAACTTCGATCTGCATAAGAAAGAAGCCGAGGCGCTCCTCAACTCCATCGAGTTTCCCGATGACATGGCGAAGGCAGTTGCCGAGGCACGCGAAGTCGAGATTTCGAGCATCGAGATCAAGCATTAGAGGCTCGTACGCAGCGCCGCATGCGCAGTCATTAAATGATCGGACGCCCAGCCAGGGGAGGATCGGATCGGCCGGCCCTCCCCTCTTTTGCGCCCGGACATATTGCCACTTAACGGCGCAAATCCGGTCCTCAGAATGGGACACATGGCCCACCCGAACGAGCCGCTCGCGCGTACAGTAAAGACAGGTAATCCATGGGCGGTTACAGATCGAGGAGGACACGACCATGAAAAAGAAGGCCTTTGCGATTCTCACCCTCTGCATCAGTCTCTTTGCCGCGGTTGCCCTGGTGGGCTGTGGCGGAGGCGGCGGCGCTACCGGCAGTGGCGGTGGCGGCGGAGCAGAAAAGCCAGCCGTGGATATGAGGACCGACTTCATTTGGTTTAAGGTCGAGGTCCCCGAGGGCGTCGAGGTCACCGACGTCGCAGGCGATACCGCCGACAGGGCCCAGTTTAAGTTCACCGAGAGCGAGCACGCCAGCGATCGCTTCATCCCCGTCTTCGACCCTGACAAGAACGCCGATGAGCTGTTCGACTACGAGGCAAAGTGGAAGACCGACTTTGAGTGGACCGAGAATGATCCCGTCAAGTACAACGGCAAGTCCTGGCGTAACGCTTCCTACACGCACACTGGCGGCGTAACGACCGAGTACTTCACCGACGTTGACGGCGGCAGCGTGTATGTGCGCATCGACAATGTCGAAGAGCACAAGGACGCCGTCGAGACCATGATGAAGTCTCTGGAATTTGCCGATGACATCGCCAAGGCCAAGACCGAGGCCATGGATGTTAAGCTCGACGATATCGAGATTAAGCGCTAAGCGACTCGCGAGCGCAACGAAAAACACGAGTGCAGTGCCAACAAGCGGCGGTGCCCCAGCGCTTCGTACTAAGGGAGGGCCGGTAAACCGACCCTCCCTTTCTTATGCCGGTAGCCGACGAACGCAGGATGCCGGACGCCGGAACCACCCCAAATGTGGCAACGGTACGAAAACGGCAAGCACCCCAACACGTCCACCCGCCGATTTATAGCGCCGCGCACACAATTTAAGCCGACACCTTTAAACATCCGGGCAGTATAGTGACCAAAATGAGTGCATAACCGCACCCTGCGAATGGAGGAGTTATGACCGAACACCACGCCATCAGTCGTCGAGCATTTACGCTGGGCCTAGGACTTGCGGCGTTGTCGCCGCTTGCAAGCCTGCCCGAAACCGCGGGATTGGGCCTTCCCATGCGCGCGGCATTTGCAGAAGACACGCCCACATCGGCGGCCACCCTCGACAAGTTCGTCATTCGCCTTCGCCCCGCGGGCTATTTTCGCACCGCGAGCGTCAACGAAGACGGCAACGTCATCGGCAACGTCTGCCACCTGTTTAATGACGGCACGTCCAGCAAGCTCATCCTTGAGCACGTAGAGACCGATACAGATAATAGAAATTGGTATGCCATCCGCACCCTGCTCAATTTCGAAGAGCACAAGAAGACGGGCTACAGCATTTGGTCGGTCGATGGCGACTCGGACAAAGATGGAAAGGTCATCCACGTATGGAGTGGCGAGCATGACGGCAAGCCCAGTCGCTCTTTTGCGTTCGACCGCCAGTCAAACGGAACCTACATCATCCGAGACCGCACAAACGAGAAAAAAGACATTAATTACCTGGCCATAGAAAAGGACGGCAAAGACCAAGACAACAACAAGATCTGCCACAAGAGGAAGAGTATTCCGTGGGAGCTCGAACTTGTCGGTTACGACAAGGGCGAGATCAATACCACGGTTAGAAGTATCGACTGGATCAAGTATAGCAGCTACGTCGACGGACCATGCTGGATGAAATACGTCGACGGCAACAAATACCTCGACGAGCTGAGCATCCCGGGCACGCATGATTCAAGCACCTGCAGCGTCGACAACGACACCGAGCCCCAAACCTCGCTTGCAAAGTGCCAGCAGGATTACATCCCCACGCAGCTGCTCGAAGGCATTCGCTATTTTGATATCCGACTTGGAAAGAACAACGAGAACGGCGACCCCGGCATCGACCATGGAATATGCTACCTGCTCAAAAAAGACGGGGGCTTTATACATCTCTCCGATGTCATCGGTTACTTCAAAACATTTTTGAACGAAAACCCGTCAGAAGCGCTCATCATGCTGGTGTCACGAGGCAACGACGAAGCCACCGACGACAGTGTTACGACGGCTTTCGCCAATGTTATGGACAATAACTCCGATCTGTTCTATACGTCGAGCCATGTCCCCACACTGAACGAGGTGCGCGGAAAGATCGTCCTGCTGCGTCGATTTAAACTCGCCGGCGACAGCGTAGACGGCCACACGTGGGGCCTCGACCTCACCGAATGGGACGACAAAATCAAGGCGCATTCCGGAAAGTCCATGTGCCTCGTGAAATACGAGCAAGGCTTTGAGGCTGCGGGCAATACGGGCGACAAAGAGCCCTATAGCACAACGGTATATGCCCAAGACCATTACAACTGCACGGGGTCCAGTAAAATCGACTGGGTCGATATGGCCCTGAAGGCGGCGGCCGAGTTCAAGCGCAGCACCGTAGATATCACCGCCGCGGACGGGACAACGGTGCAGGCAACGGAGCGCTGCTGGTTTATCAACTACACGAGCTGCACGCAAAACAACCCTTTTACCGCAGCGCGAGTGGTCGACGAGCATCTGTACAAGAGCCCGTACATCAATCCCAGCGGCACCGGGGATACAAAGTCAGATTACCTCAAGCACATTGGCATCATCGCATCCGACTTTGTTGATGCGGCGCTGGCCCGGAGCATCTATCAGCGCAATTACGATACGGAGCACAAGCAGACGGCTTCGTACTATCTCCCGTACTATCTCCCGACCCGCATGCGCATGACGTACGGCGACTCGCTGAGCGATGCCTCGCTCCAGGATGGCAAGACCGTTGGCGAGGGTCATTTCCGCCTTGCCGACAGCAGCAAAGCGCTCAACGCGACAGCTTCGGGCGATGCGTTTGACATCAAATATGTGGATGTCGACGCCCTGGGCAACGAGACCGTTACGGGGCTGCAGGGCTCTGTGCCCATCGATATCGATCGACGCGCGCTGACGCCCCATTTTGAGGGACTCGAAGGCCTTAAGGCCGGCGAAGACGTGCGCGCCAAGATTGCGGCATCACTCGAGGGCAAGCTCGAAACCGATGCCTGCACGGCCCAGCTCGAGTTTGCGCACGACGCGAACGGCGCTCCGGGCACGGCAATGGCCGAGGGCGAAACATTTGCCGCAGGGACGTACTGGGTGCGCGCGAAAGGCCTTTTGGGCGACGCGGCACAGAACTACACGCTCGCCAGCGATGGAGCCGCAAGCTTTACCGTAGCGGCCTCGGGCAGTGCAGGCGGCACCGGCACCGACAGCGGCCCGGGCTCCAACGCAGGCAGCGCTGATAAGAATGGTAAGGGCAACAAGGGCAAGGGCTCGGGCGGAAAACTCGCCGACACGGGCGACGGCTCCGGCATTGCCGCCGGGCTCGCCGCTGCCGCCGTGGCGACAACGGTCGCAGGTGCAGCAATGCTTGCCAGTGACCGCGAAGACAACGAAGGTGCTAGCGAATAGGCAAGCCGGCCTTTTGGGCGCATTAACTCAATCGGGGCGCAGAATACCGTTCTGCGCCCCGATTTTTACCTTAGCCCGAACACCGTTATCGGCTACATCACCATGTTCAGCGCATTCACGAACTCCTGAGCTTGGGAGCGGCTGCTCAGACTAAAGACACAGGCAGTCAGCAGCCTGTTACGTAGGAAAACGTCGCGACCCTTGATCCTGCTGACCCCCGTGATGTCCTTAAGGTAGACAATCTCGGTGTGCTTGCCGCCAAAAGTGCCCTTCTTGAGCACCTCGATGCGGTTAGGGTAGATCTTGACGTCTTTAAACCCGCCCGAACCTTTGTCCTGGAACAGCAAAGTGTTGTTGTCCATGCGCGTCACCTCCATAGGGCTCGTTAAAACTGTCTCTATGGCCACATTTAAGTCACCGCAAGGCTCCCATGCGAAGGTGCTAGACAGCACAGCAATTCGTGTCCGCGCGAGGCTTTAAACTAAATGCAATAAAGATGCATTCCACAAGAGGAAAGTGGGGCGACAGTGATGGGCGAACTGGCAAACCGTGGAGAATCGGCAATCGTGCCAGAAGTTTTTTACAAGCAGGTTTCCTCGATTCTCAACGCCGCTCGCGACAAGGCCTATACCGCCGTTAACTTTGCGATGGTTGAGGCGTATTGGGAGATCGGCAAGAGCATTGTTGATGAGCAGGGCGGAGAGGAGCGCGCAGCATATGGAGAGGCATTGATTGCGGGCCTCTCTAGAAAGCTTACCGCGGATTTCGGAAGAGGCTTTGGCATCGCAAACCTTCGCAATATGCGTCAGTTCTTTCTTGCGTTTCCAATTCGCGACGCACTGCGTAGCGAATTGAGCTGGACTCATTACCGCAGGCTGATGCGTATTCCCGACCCCGAAGCTCGCGCCTGGTACATGAACGAATGCGCCGATTCTCGTTGGAGCACGCGTCAGCTCGAGCGCCAGATCAACACCATGTTCCGCGAGCGCTTGCTTGCCAGCAAGGACAAGGAGGCCGTCACCCAGGAAATCCAAAAGAGCGCCCCGGCTCGTCGCCCCGAGGATATCATCCGCGATCCATACGTACTGGAGTTTTTAGGTTTCTCGGACGATACTGCGTTTCGCGAGAGCGATCTAGAGCAGGCGCTCATCACACATCTTCAGAAGTTCCTGCTGGAGCTTGGCCGTGGCTTCGCTTTCGAGGCGCGCCAAAAGCGCATCACCTTTGATGGGCGCCATTTCTATATTGACCTTGTGTTTTACAACTATCTGATGCGCTGCTTCGTGCTTATCGACCTTAAGACGGACGATCTTACGCACCAGGACTTGGGCCAGATGCAAATGTATGTGAACTACTACACGCGCGAGCTCATGAACGAAGGCGACAATCCGCCCATAGGCATCGTGCTCTGCGCGGACAAAAGCGATTCGATTGTCGAGTACACGCTGCCCGAAGACAACGACCAAGTGTTTGCCGCCAAATACCTGCCGTATCTTCCAAGTAAGGAAGAGCTGGCGCGCGAGCTGAGTGCCGAGTACCGCGCCATCAACGAAGCGACTAATGGCGAAGCACAAGGATAGCAATACGTTGCGCCCAACACCACCGATGGCGCTCCACATCACCCGGGATAAGAGGAGCTTTCCATGACAGACAGACCGAAAACAACACTGCGCGACTGCATCTATGGGCTCGCCGTCGGCGACGCACTGGGCGTTCCTTACGAGTTCAGGCCCCGCGGCACGTTTGAATGCGCGGACATGATTGGCTACGGCACGCATGGGCAGCCCGCCGGCACCTGGAGCGACGACACATCCATGACGCTTGCTACCTGTGACTCGATTAGGGAGCTCGGGCACATCGACACCGCGGACATGCGCGACAAGTTCGTCGGCTGGATTGCCCGTGGCGAGTATACAATCGACGGCGTTTTCGATTACGGCAGCACGACCGCCCGCGCCTTGCACACCGGCAAAGGAGGCTCCGGCGAGCGCGACAACGGCAACGGCTCGCTCATGCGTATCGCTCCCCTGGCGTTTACCGATGCGACGAACAACGAGATCCGCGAGGTCTCCGCAATTACGCACGCCCACAGAACGTCGACCGACGCATGCATCATATTTGTCGAGCTGATGAGGGATGTGATGAACGACGCGCTCCCCTCGTGGGCACTCCATCTGAAAGGCATGCCTGAGCAGGAGATCAAGTCAGGTGGCTTCGTACGCGACACGCTTAAGGCAGCCACCTGGTGCTTCGTCAACACTAACAGCTACGAAGATTGCGTGCTTGCCGCCGTCAACCTAGGCGACGACACCGACACCACCGCAGCCGTCGCAGGCGCCCTCGCCGGCACGGCCTACGGTATCGACGCAATTCCGCAGGAGTGGATCGATACCCTGCGCGGTAAAGAGTTGATAGAGCAGTGTTTGTTTTAGGACACGCCTTCAACGAAGACAATCTCAGTCAACGCAAATGATTAAGGGACCGCATAAATGATGATTACAGAATGCGCCGTCATGGGTCCGTTCGTCACAGAGCAAAGTACCGTGGGGCCGTACACCGTGTTGGTATTCGAATCCCCGCTGCCGCAGAAAAGGGGCGGTTGCCCCGGCCCTTTAGACATTAGCATCTGCGTTGCCCGCGCTTCCAAAGTTGACCGACTGAGGAGCGGGTTCCGCGGCACACCTTGATTTTGCCCGGTGGGGCGGCTCTTTTGCAGCCGTCCCACCGTTTATTTAGATCTACCACGACGGACAGCTCGCACTACTGCGCACTGTCCCGTACCGTTCCCCTACTTCCCAAAGATCGCTGCAAGCAGCCCCTTGCGTTTGGGCTTTTCTTCTCGGTAGGAACCCTCGGCAACCGCTGCCACCTGACGCGGCTGTTCGCCGTCTCCACGACGCACGATCTGTTATAGGAAGGGCGATTTAACGTATTTGACCTCGATGGGCGTGGCGTGCACGGTGCTTTCTCCGGACAGATGTAGGCTCGGGTTGAGCGGCGCCACCACATGCGTCTCACGCTTGTCGCTAAACACCACCGCGGCCGCGCGGCCTGTCTGGCCGTTGACGGCGATGCGCACTTGCTCGCCATCGCGGCTGTCCGTCGCCGGGCGATCGACAAAGTAGACCGGCACCATCACCAGGCCGTCCTTATGCTTGCGGGCCTTGCGCGCCCAGGTGCGGATGCTCTTTTTATTGAGCCCCAGCACCGCCTCGGCATCGTTGCCGGCAATGTCGAGTGCCAGCTTATCAATGACCACCTGGTCCTTGGTAGACGCATCGACGGAGACAACGCGGAAGTCGCCTTCCTGCATGGCGGGATCGAACGGGCCGACCTTGGCAAAGTCCCACGGTTCCAAAATGCCCATGAGGCGAACGTCCAGGTAGTTTGCCCGCGGATATGCCCAGTCAAGCACCTCGTAGTACACCAAGGTCTCCTTGCTCATGCCCTTGCCCGGGAAGGACGCCATCATGCGCAAATCCGCGAGCGCCATGGGGAAGTAGAAGAGCATCATGTCGTTTTGGATCGCATCTTCCACGTCGTGCCCGGCAAAGGCGTCGGGGTACTGGCGCACCAGCTGCAGTGCGTTGGCACGTGCCTGCTGCGGCGAGATTTCGCAGGGAATACCCTGCCCAGGTACATACTCCGCACCAACGCCCAAGGTCAGGCGCTTGCTAAACGTCCCCGGCTTGAGCAGGTCGGCAATGCCGATCTTGTTGCCGCAGGACGGGCACTCAAACACACGCTGCGTTGACTCGCCCTCAAAGGACGCTCCACAGAAGGGGCAGGGAATGCTCACGTGCGTGGCTTCTTGGAACTCCTGCGCCGTGCCGCGGTCCTCCCACAGCAGATGCTCCAGAACCGACTGATTGCGCCAGTGTGAATTAAAGAAATACCAGTCCGGGTCCTCCGGGCGCTCGAGTTGCGACACATGGGTGAGCTTAAGCAGCCCATCGACAACCGTCAGCGGCGTATGGCGAATGCCCAGGGCGCTCTTGGGCTCCCCCGCATCGGCCTGCCACGGAACGACCGTGCCGCAATAGGCGCACTCAAAACTGCGTTTAGCCTGGTGTGAGTACATAGGGCCGCCGCAGTTTTGGCATTTAATGGCAAACATCTCGTCCATGGATACATCCTCCTTTGCGCAGGGGCTGTCGACATTAAGTATGTCGGGCAGGCAAGCACATGACCATACCCATGTGGCCCAAAATGGAGCACCTGGTCGGACAAGAAGGGCCGCTCGTTAGCTCCAGCAGACCATTGCTGCATTTTCTGAGCATCGGCGCACGGTGCGCCCATGCGAGCTACACTATCCCCTTAACCATGATTGTGAGGACGATTGCCATGCTATTTGTAAATCGGCTGGTACATACGCTTGTTCCCGGCAGCGAGGACGAGCCGGTCGATACGGCTTGCCGTACCAACGCAGGCTTTGCCGCAAGTCTCATCTGCATCGGCCTCAACATCACGCTGTGCCTGGCTAAGGGCATCGCGGGTCTGCTCGCCGGCTCCGTCTCGCTTGTCGCCGATGCCTTCAACAACCTCTCCGATGCGTCGAGCAACATTGTGAGCCTGCTCGGATTCCGCCTTGCCAGCCGCCCGGCAGACGAAGGCCACCCCTATGGCCACGGCCGCTACGAATACCTCGCCGGCCTGTTTGTCGCCGTCCTCGTTTGTGCCGTCGGCATCAACCTGGCGCTCGAGTCCGTTACCAAGATCATCAAGCCCTCCCCCACCGCTTACACGCTCGTTTCCCTTGCGGCACTGGCTACATCCATGCTCGTTAAGCTCTGGATGGCCGCGTTCAACCGCACGCTGGGCGATCGCATCGACTCGGAGACGCTCATCGCCACGGCGCAGGACTCCAAAAACGACGTCATCACCTCAGGCTCGGTCTTGGTGGCGGCGCTTATTTCGCAGACGACCGGCTTTGACCTCGATGGCTGGGCGGGCCTGGGCGTGGGCATCTTCATCTGCATCAGCGGCCTGGGCCTGGTGCGCGACGCCATCAGCCCGCTGCTGGGACAAGCGCCCGACCCCAAGCTCGTCCAGGAAATCCGCGACAGGATCATGTCATACCCCCAGGTTCTAGGCACGCACGACCTCATGGTGCATGACTACGGCCCCGGCCGTCAGTTTGCCAGCGCACACGTGGAAATGCCCGGCGAGGGCGATGCCTTTGAGCACCACGAGATTCTGGACACCATCGAACACGACATCAAACGCCAGATGGGCATTGGCATTACGCTGCACTGCGACCCCATTGCAACAACCGGTGACGACCTGCGCGGCTGGGTAAAGCGCGGCGTAGCGCAGATCGACCCTGCGCTTTCCATCCACGACCTGCACGAGCACGACGGCTTTGTTTCGTTTGACCTGGTGCGTCCCGACGGCTTTGACATATCCGACGAGGAGCTACTGGAGCTCGTCACGCGCATCGTGCACGAGCGCCGGCCCGATGCATCATGCGTCGTTACGTTTGACTCGGGCTTTAGCTCGCCCGACCGTCCGGCAGAGCAGCTGTAGCCCGCTTAACAGCTAGTTACCCTGTGCGCCCGAAATGCCGTTTTGCAGAGCGTCCCAGGCATTGGTAGCCATATCGCCCAGATTCTGAGCAGTATCACCCAGGTTTTGTGCCGTATCGCCCAGCTCTTGCGCCTTATCTCCCAACTCCTGCGCCTTGTTGCTCAAGTCCTCCAGCGTATTGGAGCTCGAGCTGTCGGTACCGCTTTGGCCGCCGGACGAGTTGCCATAGCTGTTCTTGTGCGTGAGCTGAATCTCCAGGTTGCCGTTGTCGTTATAGTAGGCATTCGTAACAACCCAGTTGGAATCGATGACGGGCGTTGAGCCATCGTCGGTCAGAATCACGGCGTTCGAAAGGTCGGCTCCGCGCGACTTGAGGAGCTTCTTGGCGTTGGACCAGTACTGTCCCGGGATATCGCTCAGGTCGACGGCAGCAGACTGGGTGGTCTCGGCCTGCTCGGTCGTGGCATCGGTCGTGGCGCCCCGCTTGTTGAGCATGCCCGACACGATGGCGAACACGATCGACAAGGCAAAGAAGATCGCCAGCACAATCAGGATTTTCTTGATCACGCTCGACGAACGCGACGGTGCCTTCTCCTCGTCCTCACCATACTGCGGAATCGATTTGGGATACTCGCGATACGGCTGGCACGCATGCGGATCGCGCGACTCATAACGAGACTGGACCTGCGCCGTACGCGGCATATACGTCGTCTGCTGAGGCTGCGGAATGGGATTATGCGGCAGGTTGTTATAAGCATCTGTCGCCGCATTGCCATACGGGTCCGGCGCCGCATTGTCATACGGGTCCTGCGGTGCATAATCAAACGGATCCCGTGGTGTATCGCCGTAGCCTATAACCCGTGTGGGTTCGGCAGACGTCTGCGTCGCGGCGGGGTCGGTATAACCGGGGTTGGAAACAACGCGAGTCGCATCGGCGCTATCGCCAGCCTGTGCGGAGCCATATCCGCCCATCACGGTCGTCTTGTCCTGGTCCATGCAACGTTTCCTTTCCGTCGCCTGCAAGCATCAAGTTATCCATGCATTCTACCCGCGCAAAAGCCTATGATGGGCAAAGCCCGCCGGTATCTACAAGACATGCGCGTGCCTAAGGATCAAAAAGCCCCGCCGAGCCTTGGTAGGCGCGACGGGGCGGGCTAGCAGCTATAGTCAGCAGGCTTAGAACAGGCCGGTGATGTTGCCGTCGTTGTCGACGTCGATGTTCTCTGCCGCGGGAACCTTGGGCAGGCCCGGCATAGTCAGGACGCTGCCAGTCAGCGCGACCACAAAGTGGGCGCCGGCAGAAACCTTGAGCTCGCGCACGGTGATGCGGAAGCCCTCGGGAGCGCCCAGGGCCTTGGCGTTGTCGCTAAAGCTGTGCTGCGTCTTGGCGACGCACACCGGCAGGTTACCAAAGCCGTTCTCGCGCAGCTCGGCGAGCTGGCGCTTGGCAGCTGGCGTAAAGTCGACGCCGTCGGCGCGGTAGACCTTGGTGGCAACGGCCTCGAGGGCATCGGCAACATCGGCACCGTCCTCGTAGGCAAACTTGAGCTCACTCGGCTGCTCAATCAGGCGCATGACCTCATCGGCCAGGTCGAGCGCGCCCTCGCCGCCCTTGGCCCAGACCTCGGAAAGCTTAACGTTGACGCCGAGCTTCTGGCACTCGGATTCGATGAGCGCAAGCTCGGCCTCAGTGTCCGTCGGGAAGCGGTTGATGGCGACCACGCAGGGCAGACCGTAGACATTCTGAATGTTGTCGACGTGGCGCAGCAGGTTGGGCATGCCGGCCTTGAGGGCCTCGAGGTTCTCCTCGTTGAGGTCGGCCTTGGCAACACCGCCGTTGTACTTAAGCGCACGGGCGGTGGCGACAATCACGACGGCGCTGGGGCGGACGCCCGTCATGCGGCACTTGATGTCAAGGAACTTCTCGGCGCCCAGGTCGGCGCCGAAGCCGGCCTCGGTAATGGCGACATCGCCAAAGCGCATCGCCATGCGCGTGGCCATGATGGAATTGCAGCCGTGGGCGATATTGGCGAAGGGACCGCCGTGGACAAACGCGGGCGTACCCTCGAGCGTCTGCACCAGGTTGGGCTTGAGCGCATCCTTAAGCAGCGCAGCCATGGCACCCTGAGCCTTGAGGTCGCGCGCGCGGATGGGCTCGCCGGCAAAGCTGTATCCGACGACGATCTCGCCCAAGCGCTCCTTAAGGTCGTTGATGCTCGTGGACAGGCACAAGATCGCCATGACCTCGGAGGCAACAGTAATGTCGAAGCCATCCTCGCGCGGCACGCCCTGGGCCTTGCCGCCAATGCCGTCGATAACATGGCGCAGCTGGCGGTCGTTCATGTCGACGACACGCTTCCAGGTGATGCGCTTAACGTCGATACCGAGCTGGTTGCCTTGCTGAATATGGTTGTCGAGCATGGCGGCCAGCAGGTTATTGGCGGCACCGATAGCGTGGAAGTCACCGGTAAAGTGCAGGTTGATGTCCTCCATGGGGATGACCTGGGCCCAACCGCCGCCGGCGGCGCCGCCCTTGACGCCAAAGACGGGACCGAGCGAAGGCTCACGCAGGGCCACAGCGCTCTTGACGCCGCGACGACGCAGACCGTCGGCAAGGCCGATGGTCGTGGTGGTCTTGCCCTCGCCGGCGGGCGTGGGGTTGATGGCGGTCACGAGGACGAGCTTGGCCTGGTGGTCGGTCGGCTCGTTGAGCAGTGAATAGTCAACCTTAGCCTTGTCGAAGCCATACGGAATCAGGTGCTTTACGTCGACGCCGGCGTTCTTAGCCACCTCGGTAATGGGCAGCGGCGTGACGGAACGTGCGATTTCGATGTCAGTAGGCATGGGCGGTCCTTTCGTTACTGGATGAGAAAAAGACCAATTCAGCATAGCACGGGCGCGCAATAGTAAAACACCCGTAACCGATGAATGGCGATATGTTTATCCAATGCTCAGCGATAGCCTACAGACCAGCCAAAACAAACCCGTCTCTAAACGGCTGGCTCGATGCCCAAGTGCTCAAAGGTGCGAAGCGTTGCCTGGCGGCCCTGGGGCGTGCGAATCATCAAGCCGCACTGCAGCAGATAGGGCTCATAGACATCCTCGAGCGTACCCGGGTCCTCGCCCACCGCGCTGGCAAGGGTCGTCAGGCCCACGGCACGACCGGAGAACGTCTTGGCAAGCGTCTCCAAGATGCGAATGTCCATCCAGTCCAGACCAAGCTCATCAATCTCGAAGAACTCGAGCGCCTGACGGCAGATATCAAGCTCAATAGGCCCGTTACCGCGTACCTGTGCATAGTCGCGCACACGCTTGAGCAGACGGTTTGCGAGGCGCGGCGTACCGCGCGAGCGCGAGCCGATCTCGAGCGCGCTCGGATGGTCGATCGTCACGCCCAGGATGGTCGCCGAGCGCGTCACGATCTGGGCGAGCTCCTCGACCGTGTAGTAGTCCAGGCGATACGAGATGCCAAAGCGATCGCGCAGCGGGCCCGTGAGCATGCCCGAACGGGTCGTGGCCGCCACCAGCGTAAACTTAGGGATATCCAGGCGAATCGAGCGCGCAGCCGGACCCTTGCCGATCACGATATCGAGCGCAAAGTCCTCCATAGCGGGATACAGGACTTCCTCGACCGAGCGGTTAAGGCGGTGGATCTCGTCGATAAACAGCACGTCACCCGGCTGCAAGTTGGTAAGGATAGCCGCCAGGTCGCCGGTACGCGCGATGGCCGGGCCGCTCGTCGTCTTGATCTGAGCGCCCAGCTCGTTGGCGATAACCGTGGCCAGCGTGGTCTTGCCCAGACCCGGAGGGCCCGAGAAGATCACGTGGTCGAGCGTCTCGCCACGGCTCTGTGCCGCCTCGATCAGCACGCGCAGGCTCTGTTTGATATGCTCCTGACCGCAGTAGTCGTCTAGGCGCTGGGGACGCAGGGTACGGTCGACATCGAGGTCTTCGGGTGTCAGTTCCGAGCCCACCATGCGCTCACCGTGCGCCATGGATGCCGCCGGCGAGCTGCCGGGCGTCGCCCACAGGTCCTGAGAGTCATCGGCTTCCCACATCACGCATCCATTCCGAGTCGCTTAAGCGCCGCGCCGAGCAGATCCTCGACACGCATGTCCTGCCCATCATACCCGCTCAGGGCAACCTCGGTCTCCTGCGGGCTAAAGCCCATGGAAAGGAGCGCCGCGCGGGCATCATCGATCGCCGAGGGAACGGCGGCGGGGACCGGCATCGCAACCTGACCGGGAATTACGTCGACCGGAACAAAGCCCTTGTCCTTGGCAAAGGTACTCTTGAGCTCCAAGATGAGGCGCTGCGCCGTCTTTTTGCCCACACCGGGCACCTTGGCCATGCCCTTGTCGTCCTCGGCCATCACCAGGGAATACAGCTGCCCCACGGTATAGGTGGAGAGCACGGCAAGCGCCAGGCGCGGACCGACGCCCGAGACAGAAACGAGCCGATCGAACATCGTGCGCTCGTCCTTGGAGGCAAAGCCAAAGAGCGTCATGGCGTCCTCACGCACCTGCATACGGGTATAGAGGCGAATCTCGCCGCCGGGCGTGGGCAGCGTGGCGGCAGTGCTGCCCGAAATACCGAGCTCAAAGCCCACGCCCGATACATCGACGACGGCCGAGCTCATCGTGGCCTCGACAAGCGTTCCATGGAGCTGGGAGATCATCAGTATCCGGTTCCTCTCTGTTGATAGAACTCGCCGCCGGTAAGCACCCGGGTGCGGCTTAGGTTAACGTGACAGATGGCGCAAGCCAGGGCATCGGCGGCATGGTCTGGATGAGGGTCGTGATCGAGCTGTGTGAGCGTGCGCACCATGTAGGCAACCTGCCGCTTATCTGCAGCGCCCGTGCCCACCACGGCCTGCTTGATCTGCATGGGCGTGTATTCGCCAATCTCGAGCGCGCACTCCGAAAGCGCCACGAGCGCGGCACCGCGGGCATGCGCCGTTGGGATGGCCGAGCGGACGTTAGCGCCAAAGTAGATGCTCTCGATAGCAGCGGTATCGGGGCGATAGCGTTCGACGATATCCTTGAGGTCGCGGGCAATGTGAGACAGGCGCACCGCGAGCGGGCTGCCCGCGCTGGTCTCGATGCAACCGTAGGCACGGCAACGAACCTCGCCACGCCGCTCCTCGATAATCCCCCAGCCCGTATGGGCCAAACCGGGGTCGATACCCAAGATAACCAAGCCGACCTCCCCTCGTCTTTTGCCAAGCACAAAGCAAGGCCCCGCGCACTATTCACGAACGTCTGTTCTAGAATAACACAACAGGGCCAAGATGCTTAGTTGAAGTATCGGGGTTGGGAGCGAATCCCATCCCCAGTTTAGTTCTGCGAGAAGAATGGGAACTGTCGGGGATCAACCGGCGGATGTGGCATCGGACCACCCTGGGGCCCACCCTGCGGACCGCCCTGACCGCCCATCATCTTATCGATGACGTCCTGAACCTCGCCCTCGAACTTTTTCATTCCCTCGTGCAAACGACGCTGACCGTCCTCAGAGCGCAGCTCCTCCATCTGCTCGGGCGAAATACCCAGAAGCTCGCCCAGCACGCCCATCATCTCGTTTCGCACGCGCTCGCTCGTATCCTCGTCAGCAAAGCGGCGCACCTCGGCGCGCGCCAGCGAATCGACCGTCATACGCTCCTTGCCGTTAAGCCCCAGGTCGGACCACGCGAGCATGTACGGCCAGGCGCGCTCGGCAAACGAACGGGACGAGACGATCGGGGCCGTCGGCAGCATGCGGCGGGCAGCCTCACCCTGTCGAACGAGCATCAGCAGCAGCGAGCAAGCCTCAGGCTTGCCAGCGGCCATCGGGATGTCGTCGAAAGCTCGATTGCGGTCCACGTGCGCCTCGAGCGCGCCATCGACCTCACCCGGTTCAAGCCCGCCCAGCAGCTGCGCCGCGCGATCGAGCATATCAACCGGGCCGGCGAGCGTCGAGAGTGCCTGCGCCAGCACGCGATCCATGCAATCCTCTACCGCGTTGAGCGTCACGAGCTCTTGGGGCACCCCGGCCGAGGCGCGGTTGCGCACGCGTGCCACAAACTCGAGCGTCGACAGATACACATCGCCAAAGGGCGCAAAGTCGCCCTGGTAGCCGCCGGACAGCGCGGGCGCCGCCAGCGCGTACTCGGTCTTGGAAAGCGGGCTCAGCGCCATAGCGCCCAGCTCCTTGGCCTCCTTGAGGATGCGCATGCGGTTCCAGATGGCGAAGACGACGGCCAGGACGCCGGTGACGCCGACGCACACCCAGCCGTTGATGTTGGCCAGGAAGACGAAGATGAACGTCAGCGGGTTGGCGCCGTCGCACAGCGAGGAGATGAGGGCGTCGGAGCTGCCCGCATAGGAGGCGACGTCAAAGCCGGACTGCAGCGCAGCGGCGGTCTGGAACGGGGCCATGTAGGTGGAGATGAGCAGGCCGACGGACAGGACGATGATGCCGACGATCAGGCCGCGGAAGCCGTTCTGGTTCACGATCGGGGTGATGAGAACGAGCATGTAGGTCGCGGTGGAGAGGTCGCCGAACGGGATGACCTGGTTGCCGAGCGGCTGCAGGATGACGGCGAGCAGCAGCATGACCGGGATCAGGATCAGGGCGAGCGACAGGGTCACGGGGTGGCCGACGCCGACGGCGGAGTCGAGGCCGATGTAGATCTTGCCGCGGGTGGCGAAGTGCTTCTGCATGAACGCGGAGGCGGCGTCGGAGATGGGGAGCAGGCCCTCCATCAGCAGGGCGGCCATACGCGGGATGAGCACGAGCACGGCGCCGAGGGACACGCCCAGGGTGAGGATCGTGGTCACGGAGGCGGCGACGTCAGCCGGGTCGAAGTAGGCGACGCAGCCGATGATGAGGCCGATCACGGTGCCGACCATGAGGGGCTCGCCGAAGACGCCGAACTTCTTCTGCATGGACTCGACGTCGAGGTTGATGTCACGGACGCCGGGGATCTTGTCGATGACCCAGTTGACGAGCATGGCGATCGGGGCGAACGCGGCGGTGAAGCCGTGGGGCAGCGAGACGCCGGGCATGCCGAGGGACTTCTCGACCTGGGGCGCGGTGATGTCGCCGAGGATCAGGACCACGACCATGTTGATGACGGCCGCGGCGAAGCCGAGCATGATATCGCCGGTGATGATGGCGACGATGGAGCCGGTGAAGGCGAAGTGCCAGTAGTTCCAGATGTCGACGTCGATCGTCTGGGTGGTGTTGGTGACGAGCATGAGGATGTTCACCACGAGGCCCAGCGGGATGATGAACAGACCGACGGTGGAGCCCATGGCGATGGCCGAGGAGGCGGGCCAGCCCACGTCGATGATGCTCAGCGCGAGGCCGAAGCGCTCGGTCATGGCCTCGACGGCGGGCGCGAGGCTCGTGCCGAGGACGTTCAGGCCGATGAAGCCGACGCCGACGGTGAGGCCGGCCTTGAGGCTCTTACCAAAGCCGGCGCCCAGGACGGTGCCGAAGATGGTAAGCAGGATCGGCATCATGACGCTGACGCCGAGTCCCTGGATGAAGGTGAAGAATGCAAGAATTGCGTCCATCTCTCCCTCTCTCTCCTACTTACGATGCTATCCGCCAAGGCGCGCGCCACTCGATCGGGAAGCGGCGCGCACCTCCTGCACGACTACTTGCTCAGGATGTCCAGGATCTGCTGCTGGGCCTGGGCGGCGCCCATGCCCGTGAGGAACGGGATGCCGCGCACGT
>CAJMRO010000028.1:0-18920 GCA_905215825.1 uncultured bacterium | reverse complement strand
TGCGGGAGCAGCAACCGCAACAGCTGCAGCAGCGGGTTCAATGCCGTACTCCTCTTTGAGGACGGTAGCCAATTCGTTTACTTCCTTAACAGTCAAATTTACCAATTCTTCTGCCAGTTTCTTTACATCTGCCATAGTTGTAATTTTTATTAAATTCTTGTTTTTGTTCGTAATTAGTTTCTTTCTTCGAGCGTCTTCACGAGGCCCGCAATCTTTTGGCCTGCATTAGCTTGCAATGCAGAGATAACATTCTTCGCAGGCGACTGCAGGAGCGAAACGATCTCTCCGATGAGTTCTTCCTTGCTCTTAATGTTGCACAGGGCATCCAACTGGTTGTCGCCGACATAGACGCACTCCTCCACGAACGCTGCCTTCAAGACGGGTTTCTCGCTCTTCTTGCGGAACTCCTTGATGACAACGGCAGGGGCCTTCGCCGTCGTTGCAAACATTACCGAGGTCGAACCCTCTAAAACCTTCATCAGATCAGCATCCGCCTTCTCGGCCTTTTCGAGCGCCTTGCCGAAAAGGGTGTTCTTCACGACGACGAGTTTGATCTCGTTCTCGAAGCACTTTCTGCGCAACTGAGCGGTCTGCTCGGCGTTGAGCGTTTCGATGTCGGTCAGATAGAAGTGAGGATACTCGTTGAGCTGCTCGGCGAGGTTGTTGATTACAACCGCTTTTTCTTCCTTGGTCATCTCTTAAATCCTCCTTCGTTATTTGGTTTCAACTGATTTCGCATCGATCTGCAAACCGGGGCTCATCGTCGACGAGAGATAGATACTCTTCACGTAAGAGCCTTTGGCGGCAGACGGTTTGAGTTTCATGATCATCGAGAGGAACTCGTTGGCATTGTCGACGATTTGCTCCGGCGAGAACGAAACTTTACCGATCGATGTGTGAACAATACCGAACTTGTCGACCTTGAAGTCGATCTTGCCGGCTTTAACTTCGCTTACAGCTTTGGCAACGTCCATCGTCACCGTACCCGTCTTGGGGTTCGGCATCAGGCCGCGGGGACCCAGAATGCGGCCCAGCGCACCCACCTTGCCCATGACGTTCGGCGTGGTGATGATGACATCCACGTCGGTCCAGCCGCCTTTGATCTTCTCGACGTATTCGTCCAGACCGACGTAATCGGCACCGGCGGCCTTGGCCTCCTCCTCCTTGGAAATAGCAAAGCGACGGCTACGCAGCAGGCGGGCGGCCTTCTGCATCTTGTCCATCAGCTCTTCGTCATCGTAATCAACGGCGGCCTCGACAACCTCGGCCTCCTCCTCGGCGGAAACCTCGTCAGCAGCCTCAACCTCGGCAGCTTCGGTCTCCACGGTCTCGACTGCCTCGACCTCGGCAGCCATGGTCTCGTTCTCGGTCTCGTTCATGATCTCTTCGTTCTCGGACATGAGACTCCTTCTTGGCCCTCTCGGGCATCATCGCCCCATTCGCGGGGCCCGTCGCGCACTCTTTGCGCTTTAAACATTCATGCCTCTCGGCAAAACGTCCATTAGTTTATGGTGTCGCCATCCAATCTAGCTGCAGAATCTATGTGCACACATTAATGCGACATGTGCGACTCGCGACGAGCGTACACCAGCGACGTCGCGAACCCGACCACGGCAATTACAGCCGCCACACGCACGGCAGCTGCAAATCCAATCGCCTGGGCGACGTCGGTCGCAACGCCAGCCGCACCGACAGTCGTCGCAGAACTCGAGAGCAGGCCGATAAACAGCGACGGGCCAAACGATGCGGCAATCATGTTCCACGTGTTGAGCAGTGCCGTTCCGTGAGGATGCTCAGCAACAGGCAGCGTCTCCAAGCCGGCCGTCTGCGAGGGGCTCAGCACCAAACCGACTCCGGCATACACCACAACGGTCAGCGCCACGACGACGCCGATGTTCATGCTTGTCGCCGTCATCGAGATGGCAGTCTGCCCCACGGCAATCAGGGCAAAGCCGACCGGCAGCAGCGGCCATGCGCCACGGGCGTCCATCACGCGTCCACCCACAATCGAGGTCACGGCGTTGCAGGCAATCGCCGGCAAAATGAGCAAGCCCGCAACAAGTGCGGTCATGCCGTATGCGCCCTCAAAATAGAGCGGCAACAAAACGCTCATCGAGAACGTCGTCATCATCGACACCACCACAAGCAGACACGCAGGCCAAAAACGAACGCTCGCCATGGGACGCACGTTAAGCACCGGATGCTCGAGCTTGAGCTGACGGGCCGCAAACAGACCGAGCAGCACAATAGCGGCGAAAAGTGCCACGATACCGGCAATCAGATTGGTCGAGAACTCGCCTACGGAATACACAAATGCCGTAATGCCGGCAGCGAGCAAAACAACCGACAGAATATCGAGCGTGGTGTTCGAGCGCTCTCCGACATTCTGAACAAGCTTTACGCCCGCCGCAGCGACCGCAATGCCGCCCACCAGCGGCACTACGAATACCGCTCTCCAGCCAAACAACGTGCACATAAGACCGCTGATCACGGGACCAAACGCCGGCCCTAGCGTAATGCAGGCACCGCCCAGGCTCAGATACAGACCGAGCTTCTCGCGCGGGGCACAAGACAGCACCACGTTCATCATGAGCGGGAACAGGATGCCCGATCCCGCAGCCTGCAAAATACGGCTTGGCAGCAAAACGCTAAACGACGGAGCGACCAGGCACAGGACTTCGCCGGCGACCATACATCCGCATGCGAAAAACAGCAGCTTGCGCGTCGAGAAACGACCGGACAGGAAGGCCATGATGGCCGTAAAGATCGACGTCACGATCATGTAGCCCGAAACAAGCCACTGCGCCGTGGTGGCACTCACCGAAAAGGCCGCCATGATGTCGTGCAACGCCACGTTAATGATGTTCTCGTTAAACGCGGCAACAAAGGCCGCGATATACATTACGACGAGAAGCGCCGCAGTGGCCGATGGCGGTGCTTGAACTTGTTGCTGAGATTTGCTCCCCATGCATTTCCTTCCTCTTGGAACGACAGTCGCATCGCCCCAGAGGAACAGTCCAGGGCGAAAATGAGCCCTAGACTTACGCCAGACGCCGTACACGACGAGTCTGGCAACATGGTCCAACATCGAAAGATTGTAACGCGGACGCACAGCTTTCCTTCCGCGCTATTATTAAAAGTCCACGAAAGCATGAGACATGAGGAGCCCGCCATGATTAAGCCCATCATGAAATCCGAGTTCTTTTTGCGCCTGTCTTCCGAAGACGCGGGACCCGACGATGCCGCGACCGGGCAGGACCTCCTGGATACGCTCCACGAACATGAGCATGAGTGCGTGGGGCTCGCCGCCAACATGATCGGCGTACGCAAACGCATCATCTGCGTAAAGGACGGCAATAGGGCGCTGCTGATGTACAACCCTCAAATTCTTGAGCAGGTCAATGCCTATCAGACGAGCGAAGGATGCCTCTCGCTGATCGGCGAGCGTCCCTGCACCCGCTATCGCCGCATTAAGGTTGAGTATTTGGACGAGAACTTCGTCCACCGCATCAAAAACTTCTCGGGCTACACCGCCGAGATCATCCAGCACGAAATCGACCACTGCAACGGAATCGTTATTTAGTTCCGCCGATTCAAGAAAGCCCCCCGCAGCCAAGCAACTGCAGGGAGCTTTTCATAGTGCGGAGCTTCTATCCCACTAGTTCTGACGGTAGTGATCGAAGAAGTCGGCGAGGTCTTCGAGCGACTCTTTGAGCACTTCCATGCGCGGCAGGTACACGATGCGGAAGTGGTCGGGCTCGGCCCAGTTAAAGCCGCCGCCGCGCGTGATGAGGATCTTCTTCTCGTGCAGCAGATCGAGGGCAAACTGCTCGTCATCGGTGATGTTGAACTTCTTAACATCCATCTTGGGGAAGATGTAGAACGCCGCGCGCGGCTTGACCACCGAGATGCCGTCGATCTTGCTGAGCGCCTCATACACAAAGTTGCGCTGCTCGTAGACGCGACCGCCGGGGCGGATGTAGTCGTTGACCGACTGATGGCCGCCGAGCGCCGTCTGGACGATCGACTGGGCCGGCACGTTGGAGCACAGACGCATGTTAGAGAGCATGTTGACGCCCATGATGAAGTCGCTCATGCAGCGCTGGTTGCCCGAAAGCACCATCCAGCCAATGCGATAGCCCGCGATCATATGCGACTTGGACAGGCCGCTAAACGTAATGCAGGGCAGATCGGGAGCGAGCGAGGCAATCGAGACGTGCTCGTAGCCGTCCATGCACAGACGGTCGTAGATCTCATCGGCAAAGATCATCAGCTGATGCCTGCGCGCAACCTCGACGATGCCCTCGAGCACCTCGCGCGGATAGACAGAACCCGTGGGGTTGTTGGGGTTGATGATGACGAGGGCCTTGGTCGCGCTCGTGATCTTGGACTCCATATCCTCCAGGTCGGGATACCAATCCGCCTGCTCGTCGCATAGATAGTGCACGGGATGACCGCCGGCAAGGGTTGCGCACGCCGTCCAGAGCGGATAATCGGGGCTGGGGATCAGAATCTCGTCACCATTGTCGAGCAGCGCGTTCATCGAAAGCTGAATGAGTTCGGACACGCCGTTGCCCGTGTAGATATGCTCCATCTGAACATTGGGCAGCCCCTTGATCTGCGAGTACTGCATGATCGCCTTGCGCGCAGAGAACAGGCCGCGCGAGTTGGAATAGCCTTCGCAGTCGGGCAGCTGCTGGCGCATGTCCTTGATAACCTCGTCGGGCGTGCGGAAACCGAAGGGCGCCGGGTTACCGATATTGAGCTTGAGGATGCGCTCGCCCTCGTCCTCCATACGGGCGGCCTCGTCGACGACGGGGCCGCGCACGTCATACAGGACGTTATCGAGCTTGGTGGATTTAGAAAAAGTGCGCATGGTGGTGCTCCTTGCAATTTGAGCTGAGGGATGGGGTTCGGGCTTGGAATCGTTGCGGGGTGATGATGCCTCGCCTTGATCGGCGTCGCCGGCAAGCAGCCAGGTAACATCGACCTCCAAAATACGGGCGAGCAGCTCAGCCACATCGCGCCGCGGGATCGTCTTGCCGCTCACATATTGGCTCATCTGACTCTTGCCGAGTTTTTTGCCGAGCATCTCCGATGCGCGGATCACGTCCGACTGGCGAACGTCGCGATCGGACATAGCCTGTCGCAGGCGATCGCTAAACGTCTCTTGGGCCACTAGAACCTCCTTGCTGGCAAAGTTCAATTTATAGAACACGAATTGAACCAGGGTTCAATTTAGCAAGCAGTATAGCGCCGTACCTCATTCGAAAGTTCAATTTCATAAGAAAATGTATCGGACTCCGAGATTTGCCCAAAGCGAACAATGGTGTGTACACGTTTAGAGGTATTCGAGGAAACGGGCGGCGGCAAGCGAAACATCGGCCGTTCGATATATGGCGTTGATCTGCCGATGGGGATGTCCCTCGAGCGAACGCACGGCAACATCGAACTGACAACGGCGCAAGATGAGCGCGGGAAGAATGCTCACACCCAGGCCGTCCTCAACCATGGCCATAATCGCATAGTCATCCCAGGTCGACAGCTTGGAGCACACCGTCAGTCCCGCCCGACGGAACAGCGGCGTAATCTCGTCATCGGTGCCGCGTTCTAGCAGAATAAACTGCTCGTTGGCTAAATCGGCAAGAGAAACGACCTCCGCCGTGGCAAGCAAAGAGTCTGCCGGTACTACCGCCATCAACTCGTCGCGCACCAAAGACCGCGATGCCATGCCGTTTTCTCGGGGCTCACGCGGGATAAAGCCCAGGTCACAACGACCCTCAGCCACCCATTGTTCAATCTCTGAGTAATCGCCCATCAGCAGCTCGTAATCGACATCCGGATGATCGGCGCGAAAGCGCGCGATCACCGGCGGCAGTACATGAGTCGCCACACTCGAAAACGTACCGATACAGATCTTGCCGCGCATGAGCCCTCGCATCTCGTCCACGCGTCGCTGCAGGCGGCCAAACTCTTCGCATAACGCCTCGACTGCCGGCATGACCTGCCGCCCGTCGGCAGAAAGCACCACGCCCTCGCGGCTGCGATCAAGCACCTTAAAACCCCAGTCTGCCTCAAGGTCGCCCACCATGCGGCTCACGCCCGACTGCGAATAGCTCAGCCGCTCTGCAGCACGCGTAAAGCTGCCGGCACGCACCGTCTCGAGCAGCACTTGCATCTTTTGGATATTGGTCTCCATGGCACGTCCCCACCCTTGTATGAGTTTTTGTCATGTTTTCCATGCATTATATTCGCTTTTCTTCTAAAGCCAGTTCACCCATAGTGAACATGCTCGGATATAGAGGGGATGGAAGCGCATGAACAACGGACTGTTTACGTACTTAGCAGCATTGCTATTGTTTGGCTCCAACGGCATCATCGCCGCTGCCATCGCGCTGCCGAGCTCCGATATCGTGCTGCTACGCACGTTTTTGGGCGCTCTCTCGCTTGTCACTATCCTCGCCATCACCCAACACCATAAGTTGCAGGCGCCATCTCGTCCCCGCGAAGCCGCGGCCCTCCTCCTCTCGGGAGCTGCGCTGGGCGCCAGCTGGATTTTTCTGTTCCGCGCCTACCAGACGATCGGCGTCGGCGTATCCTCGCTGCTGTACTACTGCGGCCCCATCATTGTCATGGCGCTCTCCCCGCTCATCTTTGGCGAAAAGCTGACCGGCGGCAAAATCGCCGGCTTTGTCGCCGTTGCTTGCGGTGCTTTTCTCATTGCAGCGCAAGGTCTAGGCGGCAATATGCCCATTGCGGGCATCGTCTGTGGAATCGCCTCGGCCTTCTGCTATGCATTGATGGTCATCGCCAGCAAGGGTGCGCCGCACATCGAGGGCCTCGAGAACTCCGCGCTCCAGGTGAGCGCCGCCTTTGTGACCGCACTGGTCCTCACGCTCATCACGCAGGGCGCTCCCTCGTTCCTGTCCGCCGGCGTCGCCGCCAGTATTGATTGGCACGCCGTCGCTATGCTCGGCGTCGTCAACACCGGCATTGGTTGCCTGCTCTACTTTAGCGCCGTCGCCAAGCTGCCCGTCCAGACCGTCGCCGTCGTCGGCTACCTCGAGCCGCTTTCGGCGGTCGTGTTCTCGGCCGCCCTTTTGGGTGAAGCCATAACACCGGTCCGCCTGCTGGGCGCCGCGCTTATCATCGGCGGCGCGATTTTTTGCGAACTCGCCGGCAAACGCGCAAACGCCAAGGCTGGCATCGCCCAGACAGCACGTGCTTAAAAGCCCCTGCTTTGAAATGCTACCTGCGTAGATAAATAATCCCCAGCTGAGGATTATTGTCTAAAATAACCCGATGTGCCAAACTGCTCTTGTATGTATAAAGACGGCATAAAGTTTTTTGTCCTAGACAGATAACCGGATGTCTAAGGGAGTCCTCGTGGCACACAACAAACTGAAGGCAAACCTCCAAGGCCAGCATGGGCAGGGCGGGCACGGAGCCATTCCCCTCTCCGCTGGCATGCTGCTCGTAACGCTCGGCGTCGTCTATGGCGACATCGGCACGAGCCCCATGTACACCATGAAATCAATCGTCGCCAACAACGGCGGCATCGGTACCGTCAGCGAAGACATGATCTTGGGAGCGCTTTCGCTTGTCATCTGGACCATGACGCTCGTGACCACGGTCAAGTACGTGGTTATCGCCATGAAGGCCGATAACCACAACGAGGGCGGCATCTTCGCGCTCTACAGCCTCGTCAAGCGCTGCGGGCGCTGGCTCATCATCCCCGCCATGATCGGCGGGGGGGCACTTCTCGCCGACGGCATCCTCACCCCCGCCGTCACGGTTACCACGGCCATCGAGGGCTTGCGCACTATCGAGTGGGGCCACGCGCTTTTGGGCGACGGCCAGACCAACGTCATCATCATCACCATCATCATTATCTGCGGCCTATTTGCCATGCAGCGCGCCGGTACCTCGTCGATCGGTAAGCTGTTCGGCCCGCTCATGACGCTGTGGTTCCTGTTCCTGGCAGGCGCCGGCCTGTTCAACATGCTCGGCAACCTATCCATCCTGCGCGCGCTCAACCCCATCCGCGGCATCATGTTCCTGTTCTCGCCCATCAACCACTCGGGCATCATGGTGCTCGGCTTTGTCTTCCTGTCGACGACCGGCGCCGAGGCCCTCTACTCGGACATGGGCCACGTTGGCAAGGCCAACATCTATGCATCCTGGCCGTTTGTTAAGGCGGCCCTTATCCTCAACTATCTGGGTCAGGGAGCTTGGCTGCTCGCCAATAACTCCAACCCCCAGATGCTCGCGATGGATATCGTCAACCCGTTTTATATGATGCTTCCCGAGCCCCTGCGCCCCTTTGCCATCGTACTTTCGGCCGTAGCGGCCATCATCGCCTCGCAGGCGCTCATCACCGGCTCGTTCTCGCTGGTATCCGAGGCCACGCGCCTCAACCTTATGCCGCATCTGCGCATCCACTACCCCAGCGACACCAAGGGCCAGCTCTATATTCCGCTCGTCAACAACATCATGTGGGTCGGCTGCATCTTCATCGTGCTGCTGTTCCAAAACTCCGAGCGCATGGAGAGCGCCTACGGCCTCGCCATTACCGTGACCATGCTCATGACCACGACGCTTTTGACGAGCTATATCGCTGGCATTCTCAAGCACAAGCTGGGCGCCTGCGTCTTCGCCCTGCTCTTTGGTGCCATTGAGCTGTGCTTCTTCGCCTCGTGCCTCACCATGTTCTTTGACGGCGGCTATGTGATGATCTTCCTGGCCGCACTGCTGTTTGGCCTTATGTACGTGTGGCGCCGTGGCACCGCCATCGAGCGCACGCAGACGATTCTGTTGCCCGTCTCCAAGTACATCGATCAGCTCAACCGCCTGCGCAACGACGAGACCTATCCCGTGCTCGCCGACAATCTGGTATTTCTCACCAACAGCCCCGACCCGCTCACGCTCGACCGCGACGTGCTCTATTCCATCCTGGACAAGCACCCCAAGCGCGCCAAGGCATATTGGTTCATCAACGTGCACGTTACCGACGAACCCTATACGCACGAGTATTCCGTCGAGACCTTTGGCACGGACTTTTTGTTCCGCGTGCGCTTGGACCTGGGCTTTAAGGTCAACCAGCGCATCAATGCCTACCTGCGTCAGATCGTTGGCGACTTGATGGCATCGGGCGAGCTGCCGCCGCAGCATCACACCTACTCCATCTACGAGACGCGCGGCAACGTGGGCGACTTCCGTTTTTGCATGCTGCGCAAGATGCTTGCTCCCGAGACGGACATCAACCGCAACGACCATCGCGTGATGGCCATCAAGTATGCCGTCCGCCGCGCCTGCGGAAGCCCGGCACGCTGGTACGGTCTTGAGAACTCGGCCATCATCATCGAGTACGTACCGCTCTTTGCCCGCATGCGTCCAGCAGTCAAGCTCGTACGCACCCAGGTGCCACTCGAGGTCCAAATCGAGGAAGCCGAGGAAATGGAAGTCGATATCTTCTCGGACGACCTGGTCAACGGCAACGAGGCCGGTAAGGACATGAACGTCGATCCCACCGAGCTGCTCGAGAGCGTCGCCGATACGCCCGAACAGCAACAGCTCGACGGCCTCGAGAGCGAACAACTCAACGACGCCAACTTCTAGCAACGCCACAAATCAACGACAGCGGCCCTGCGCCTCACGAGAGACGCAGGGCCGCTTTGCATTGCAGTAAAGCTAACGGCTACGAACGGCGCGGCTCGGGAACCACGAGCCTATCGGGGCTCGCGCCCTCGGCATCCATCAGGCTCACGTAGCGAATCGACGGATCCCCATACATCGCGTAGTAATAATTGCCCGTGCGCGCACTAAAGCATCCGGTGTAGATAGTCTTCTCGAACTTGCCATCGCCCATCCTGGACGCTCCCTCGATCATCACCACGCCCTCGAGCGAGCGGAACATGCGAACGACGTTTTCGGTCTCGCTCTCCTTTTGCGGGTAATTGGCATTGAGGTACGCCGCCTTTACAAAACGGCTCGGCGAATAGCAGTCACCCGGAATACCGCGCATGCCGGCACCCGCGCCATAGGGCTTGAGCTCGGCGCCACGCCATGTCGCCGTCTGCGGAAAATCGCTTGTGGCCGTGATATAGGTGCGCAGGTTTTCCATGTGCCACGGGAAGGTGGGCTGATTGGCAAGGGTATCGACCGGATCGTCGTATACATGCAGGCCGTCAGCCATCATCTCGACCACGATGCTGCGCTGGCTGTCGCCGATAATCCAATGGAGCAGCGACACGCCCAGCCCCTCTCCGGCAGATTTGGCGACAATCACCGTGTCGCGCAGCGCGTCCTCGACCTCATCGACCGTCGAGAACGTCGCTGCCACCCACAGGGGAAACTCATAGGCCGCGATATTGTTCTTGCCGTCGACAGGGCCCTCGGCATACTCGGCATAACCCGGGAAATTGAGACCCGCCACGGCGAGGCCCGCATCGTTGCCGCAGTCGAAAAACATGGGATAGTTCTTGTAATCGATGCACATACCAATCACCGCGTGTGCCGCTGTCGCGTCGTCGATAAACGAATACGGAATGTGGAACCCGCGCGGCATCACGCGAACCTGTTGGCCGTAGTCAAAGCTCCAGTCGAGGTTGCGGCCTAGATACATGTGGCCAGAATTATCGGTAAATCGAATGCTCGTACACATAGCGCCTCCTAGCTTTACGTTCCTGCTAAGGTTATTGTCACCAAACAAAAAGGCGCTAAACACAAAAGCCCGGACATGACAACAATGTCACGCCCGGACCAAAAGAGACGAAGTGTGGTGCTTTGTTCCCCTTAGACCAACTTTCCTAGACAGTGGTCAATCATGTGCTGGATCATCTGTGCCTCAAAGCCCGCGTAGTCGCGGCGGCACTCCTTCATCTTGCCGTCGACGATCTGATCAAAGGCGACCTTGCACTTGATATAGCGCGTGGACTTGGTGACCTCCTCGTGCGTCAGGCAGCTCTCCTCCATCTTGCTGGCGCCCAGGCCAAACACCAGACGGGGGTTGTAGAGCACGTGGGGCTCGCCGGCATCGTCCAGGTAGACGCAAACCTTCTTGGTAACGCCAATCTGGTTAGCGGCCAAGCAGCCGGCATCGTCGAGCGACTTGATGGTATCGATCAGGTCCTGAGCAACCGACTCGTCCTCGACGGTCGCAACCTCGCAACGCTGGGACAGAATAGCCTCGTCGTGGCAAAGCTCTTTAATCATACGTTCCTCCATAGGGGTCGTTGTAACCGCTTAAGTATACGGTACCCACACATTTTCATGCGAAAAATACCGTCCGTCTGCTACAAAGCGCCGAACATCAACATGCGAGGAACAACAGCGTCGTAAAGGGGCTATAGTGGGTGAGTTCGTGTCAATCGGCCTAAACTCGGGGCCGAGCAAGGAAAGGGTATGCATGGACGAACTATTTCACGTCAGCGAGCGCAAGTCCACAATCGGGACCGAACTGCGCGCTGGACTGACAACATTCCTGGCGATGGCCTACATCATCGCCGTCAACCCCGCAGTGCTCTCGGGCGCTGGCATCGATGCGGGAGCGCTCGCCTGCGCCACCTGCCTGGGCGCCGGCATCATGACCATCTGCATGGGCATCTTCGCCAACCGCCCGCTCGCCTGCGCGTCGGGCTTAGGCGTCAACGCGATGATCGCTGGAATCACCACCACCGTCTGCGGCGGTGACTGGCACGTGGCCATGAGCGTCATCTTCCTCGAGGGTATCGTCATCTTGCTGCTCGTGCTTTGTGGCCTGCGCGAGGCCATCATGGACGCCATCCCGGTTGTCCTGCGTCACGCCATCTCGGTGGGTCTGGGCCTGTTCATCGCCATGATTGGCCTGTGCGATGCCGGCATTATCACCGCTGGCGCCGGTACACTCGTCGGTCTGGGCGACATCACCTCCCCCACCTTCATCGTCGGCATCATCTCCATCCTGGTGACAGTCGCCCTCGCCTGCCGCAACGTCCCCGGCTCGCTGCTCATCGGCATCGTCGTCGCCGTCATCGCCGGTATCCCCCTAGGTGTGACCCATGCTCCGACCGGTATCATCGCCCCGCTCGACTTCTCGAGCATCGGTGGCCCCATCGCCGACGCCGGCGGCGTGCCCGCCATCGTCAAGGTCCTTACCGACCCCACGCTCCTCGTCATCTCGTTCTCGCTGCTCATGAGTGACTTCTTCGACACCATGGGCACCGCGATGGCCGTGGCCAAGCAGGGCGAGTTCCTCACCGACGACGGCAACGTCGAGAATATCAAGGAGATCCTGATCGTCGACTCCGCCGCCGCTGCTGTGGGCGGTTTCATGGGCGTCTCCTCCATCACCACCTTCGTCGAGTCCACTTCCGGCGCCGCCGACGGTGGCCGCACGGGCCTCACCTCCGTCACCACCGGCGTGCTGTTCATTCTCGCCGCGTTCTTCTCCCCCATCGTCACCATCGTTTCCAGCGCCGCCACCTGCGGTGCTCTGGTCTACGTCGGCTACCTCATGATGAGCGAAGCCTCCGAGATCGACTGGTCCGACGTGTCGCAGGGTTTCCCGGCGTTCATGATCGTCGCCGGCGTGCCCTTCACCTACTCCATCTCTGCCGGCATTGGCCTGGGCTTTATCGCCTACGTGATCGTCGCGCTCTTTAAGGGCGAGGCCTCCAAGATCAAGCCGCTCATGTGGATCGCAGCCCTTGCCTTCCTCGTCTACTTCTTCGTGGCGTAACGGCATAGTCTGCTAAAGCAGAACATCAAGGCGCGGAGTCGCATCGAGCGGCTCCGCGCCTTTCTTTTAGCGTCTGCCCCCGCGCCAGCGTGCGACAATTGAGGCTGTCAATATCACAACACCGAGAGAAGCCTGCCTTGGAAGCGCATCATAAGCAGATAACCGTTTATTCAGAGTGTGTGGAAGGCGCGCCCGTCATCTACCTTCCCGTGGTTATGGGCGACGGTAGTGAAGTCTACGAGCGCTGCCGAGAGCTCGACTGCCCGCCCTTCACCCTTGCCGCCATTGGAGGACTCGATTGGAATCGCGAGCTGAGCCCCTGGGAATGCGACGGAACTATACGAGATGCCGAGCCCTTTGGCGGACAGGCGTCTGAGTTTCTCGATGAGCTGCTGAATCAGATAATCCCAGAGGCCGAATCATCACTTCCCTGCCCGCCCACCTGGCGCGGCATTGCCGGCTACTCGTTGGCGGGTCTTTTTTCACTGTGGGCACTTTGGCAAACAGATGTCTTTGAGCGCGCGGCAAGTGCATCGGGGTCGCTGTGGTTCCCCGGCTTTATCGACTACGCGCGCGAGCGCACGATGACAGCCACGCCCGACGCCGCCTATCTGTCGCTCGGTAAAAAGGAAACCAAGACGCCCAACCGCATGATGCGGCACGTACTCGACGATACGCGTGCGATGGAAGAGCTGTTTATCGAGCGTGACATTCCAACAACGCTGGAGCTCAACCCCGGCAATCACTTTGCCCAAACTGACCTGCGCATGGCGCGCGGCATCCACTGGATACTGACGCATTAAAAATGGCGTCCACGCGTACATACGCATGGACGCCATTTTTAATTTGGCTGAACGCAGCTACTATTCAGCAGTCTCCTCAAGCTCGGAAGTATCAAACTCAAAGTCATTACCGGGCAGGATGGCGTTGAGCACAATGCCCACCAGCGAGCCCACGGCAAGGCCCGAAAGCGAAATCGTCACGCCGCCCAGCTCCAGCACGATGGCACCGGCGGTACTGTAGGCAATGCCGAGCGAAAGCACGAGCACCAGAGCCGCCACCAGCACGTTGCGGTTGTTCTGGAAATCAACCTGATTCTCGATGAGGTTACGCACGCCAACGGCGCTGATCATGCCGTAGAGCACGAGTGACACACCGCCGATAACGCACGCCGGCATGGCGGCAATCACCGCAGCAAACTTGGGGCAGAACGAAAGCACAATGGCGCAGCAGGCGGCAATGCGAATCACACGCGGGTCGAACACACGCGTCAAGGCAAGCACGCCGGTGTTCTCGCCATACGTCGTATTGGCGGGGGCGCCAAAGAGCGATGCCAAGATGGTCGCCAGGCCATCGCCGAGCAGGGTACGGTGCAGACCGGGATCGGCAATGTAATTGCGTTCGCAGGTAGAGCCAATGGCGGAGATATCGCCGATATGCTCGATCATAGTTGCAAAGGCCAGCGGCATGATGGTGATGATGGCCGTCGTGGCAAGACCGCTATCGAACTGCGGGCCAAAGAGCGCAAACACGGTGTTGTCCCACACGATGGGCAGACCGACCCACGGAGCGGCGGCAACGCCCGAAAAATCGACCTCACCCAACGCGGCCGCAACGGTATAGCTCACCACGACGCCCAGCAGGATCGGCACGATCTTGACCATGCCGCGGCCCCAAATATTGCAGATGACGATGACGGCCGCAGCGACAACGGCAACAAGCCAATTGGTCTGGCAGTTGGCAATGGCAGAGCTCGCTAGGATCAGGCCGATGGAAATGACGATGGGACCGGTCACCACCGGCGGAAAGAAGCGCATGACACGCTTGGCGCCAAAGGCACGGAACAGGGCCGCGAGCACCGGATAGAGCAGACCGGCGCAGGCAACGCCCAGGCAGGCGTAGGGCAAAAGCTCGGCCTCGCCGTTGGGCGCAATGGCGGCATAACCCGCGATAAAGGCAAACGACGAGCCCAGGAACGCAGGCACCTTACCGCGCGATAGAAAATGAAACAGCAGCGTGCCGATGCCGGCGAACAGAAGCGTCGCCGAAACGGAAAGGCCGGTGAGCACGGGCACGAGCACCGTTGCTCCGAACATCGCAAACATGTGTTGCAAACCCAACACGAACATGCGCGGGCGGCCGAGCGACGATGCGTCGTAGATGGCATCGGTGACGGCGGGCGTCGAGGATTGGGACATGGAAGTCCTTTCATGATGGAAGGGCGATCAGGCATATCGGATAACCTGCCCGAACGATACGATCCGAACCATTGTACGTGATACACCATGTCTCGCGCGCGCCGTCACCTGCAAGCGGTAACGTTACTTCCAAACGCGCTCAGCAATGCGCTTGACCAGCGCGATCTTTGCCCACTGTTCGTCCTCGGTCAGCTTGTTGCCAATCTCGCAGCTGGCAAAGCCGCACTGGGGCGACAGGTACAGGTTCTCGAGCGGCACATACTTTGCGGCCTCTTGGATACGTTCGACGATAACGTCCTCGTCCTCAAGCTCAGCCGCCTTGGTGGTCACCAGGCCCAGCACGACCTTCTTGCCGAGAGCAACGTACTTAAGCGGCTCAAAGCCACCGGCGCGTGGCGTATCGAACTCAAGGTAGAACGCGTCGACGTTCTCATGTGCGAACAGGTACGGCGCAATGGGATCGTAACCACCCTCGAAGGCATACGTGGAGTGATAGTTGCCGCGGCACACATGCGTGTTGATAACCAGATCGTCGGGCTTGCCCGCGATGGCAGCATTGTTGAGCGCCACGCCCAGCTCGCTCACCTTTTGCAGGTCAACCGGGCTCATGCCAGTCTTGGACACAAAGTCCGTATCGCAATAGATGCCCCAGGTGCAGTCATCAAATTGGATGTTGCGGCAGCCCGCGGCATACAGGTCGGCGATCACCGTGCGATAAGCGGCTGCAATGGCGTCGGCAAGTTCCTCATCGGTCTTGTAGACGGCGCGCAGACTCTCCTGCTGTCCATCGCAGCGGTCGAGCGTAACCTCCGAGAACGTCTGGATCGGCGCCGGAATGGTTTGACGCGCGACCTGGCCCTCCCCCTCAAGCGCCTTGACAAACTTAAAATGCTCGACGAACGGGTGGTTCTCGCCGCTAATGGGACCGGTAACCACGGCGGTGTCGGCCGTCGTCTCCTCGTCATGGAACATATAACCCGTGCGTGAGGTGCGGCGCTCAATGCCGTTAAGGCCCCACATAAAATCGAGGTGCCAGTAACTGCGGCGGAACTCGCCATCGGTGATCACCTGCAGGCCGGCGGCCTTCTGCTTGGCCACTAAGTCGCGGATGGCCTCGTCCTCGACGGCCTTAAGGCCGGAAGCGTCGAGTTTACCCGCGACATAGGCGGCACGGGCATCCTTTACAGCCTGCGGACGAAGAAAACTGCCGACGATATCGGCACGAAACGGCGCGTTCGGTTGAATCGAAGTGCTCATAGATATCTCCCTTTGCATTGGTTGCTTTACTGGGACAGAGTATGAGCGCTCATATGGTCATCGTAAAATATACGTTTATAACAGTTTGATATAGATGCTTCCTATATCAGTCTGGACTGTCATAAAGAGACTTGAACCGTGCGGAGCACAGCAGCCTAGATATGCTGACGAATCGCGTCGATATAGGCCCGACCGTAGCGCGTGAGCGTCGTGTTCTTGCGCGTGATGATGCCAATCTCCATGTACTCGTCCACGTCGAGCGGAATCGAGATAATGCCGGGGCCGTTGAGCTCGTGGCTGATCACGCCCGAGCATACCGTGTAGCCGTTGAGGCCCATGGCCAAATTGAACAACGTCGCACGGTCGCGCACGCGGATATTTTTGCGACGCTCGAACGTCGAGGTCAGCTCCTCGGAATAGTAAAACGAGTTGTAGCTGCCCTGCTCGTAGGACAGGAACGGGTAGTCTTCCAGATCCTCGAGCGTCACGCTGGAGCGGCCCGCCAGCGGATGGTCGGCGCAGACGAAGACATGCGGCGTGGCGCAGAAGAGCCCTTCGAACACGAGCTCGTTGGCGGCAAGCATGCGCTCGATGACCTCGCGATTGTGCTCCGACAGATACAGGATGCCGAGTTCGCTTTTCATATGCGCGACATCCTCGATAATTTCGTGGGTCTGCTCCTCGCGCAGGGTAAAGTCGTAGCGCGCGGCATCGAACTCGCGGATCACATCGACAAACGCATTAACGGCAAAGGAATAATGCTGGCAGCTCACACTAAAGTGCGGCACCTGCTCGGACGTGCCTTTGTACTTGCCCTCGAGCAGGTCGGCCTGGTCGAGCACCTGGCGCGCGTAGCCCAAGAAGGTCTCGCCTTCCTCGGACACAATGACGCCCTTGTTGGTGCGCTCAAAGATATGCACACCCATCTCGTTTTCGAGATCGCGAATCGACGCGGTAATCGAGGGCTGCGACACAAAGAGCCGGCGCGAGGCCTCGGTGATGCTACCGCATTCGGCAACCTTAACAACATATCTGAGCTGCTGGAGCTTCATAGCCTTCTCCCTAGACGTTCGTGACGCCAAAACCTGCCGCGTCCATTTGACGCATAAACGACGGCATCTCCCCCGTCGCGGCGCAGGCGGCAATCTGATGCAGAGCCCCGGCAACCGCATCATCTGCCGCAGCGCCAATATGCCAGCGTGCGGCAGCCGTGACGGCCTCGTTGGCATTGGCGACTGCAACGGAGTTAGGAACGGCATCGATCATGGGCAAATCGTTATCAGAATCGCCGAATACGGCCACCTCGTCGGGCGTCAGGCCCAAAGCGCGCGCCAGCTCCAGCGCAGCGCAGCCCTTGTCCCAACCAGCCGGAAGGATGTCGAACAGGCGCACTCGGTTGTTGGGAAACACAAGCGAGAGTTCCGGCACCTCAGCGGCAACGCGCTCACGTAGCTCCGCGAGCTCCTCACGCGAACGGGCACTCCAGATATTCGCCTTAAACACCGACGCGTCATCGACGACGGGACGACATGGGGCCTCTTCGCCTTTGAGCCACGCGTTGCCGCCCGACTCCATGGCGCGACGAACGCGCTCGGGGTCACTCGTCACACAATGGGCATCGTTGCCCCAAAAGTCATCGCCCAGGCTGTAGACTTTTAGAAATGTATCGTCGGTCTCTTGCTCCAGATAGTCGGCCAAACGCATCAGAGCATCGTTGTCGATTGCGCGCGAGGCGACTACTTCGCCGTCAACAAACATCACCTGGCCGTTACAGAACGCACCGGTCGAATAACACCCGGAACGGTTTTTGAACATCCAGCCCATCGCGGACGGCTGACGACCCGAAACCGGCCCAAAGTGCAAACCCGCCGCCTGCATGGCATGAATACCCTCAATGGCGTAGTCGCTGGCGCCGTCATGCCCGGCTGGAATCAGTGTATCGTCCATATCGGTCAGCACAAGTTTGATCATAGAGTCCCCTCGGTCATTCTTAATCCCATCTATTGTACCGACCTGCCAAAAAGGGACAGGTTTATTTCGGCAGGTTTCATCTGGGAAAACGCAAAGTCCCAGTTGTTACCTGCCAAAATAAACCTGTCCCTTTTTGGCAGGTGCGCTAGTATAGGGAACAACAGATTCGATGCGGGAGTGCCGGCGGTGCAAACCACAAGGCTGAGAGGGCATGGGGCCCAATCCTTTGAACCTGTCAGTTAATGCTGGCGTAGGGAGCATGCCGCCTTTACAGGGGCGCTGTCTATGCACAGCGCCCCTTTTCTATGCCAAGGAGGCATGTGCAGTGATTGATTCGGAACAGCTTAAGCAACATATGGTCAAGGCCGTGGAGGAGATTCGCACCACCAATCCGATGGCCGGCTCCATCACCAACACGGTGACGATCGACTTTGTCGCCAACGCGCAGCTCGCTGTGGGTGGATCGGCCGCCATGGTCTATCTTCCCGACGAGGGCGAGGCGCTCGTTGCCGGCGGCGGCGCCATCTATCTCAATATGGGCACGCTCTTCCCCATCTACGAGCAGACGATTCCCCGCGCGGCCAAGGCGGCACACGACGCCGGCAAGCCCTGGGTGCTCGATCCGGTGGGTCTGGGCATCGGCAGTCTGCGCACCCAGTTGGTAAACGAGCTTAAGCAGTACAAGCCCGCCATCGTGCGCGGCAACGCCTCCGAGATCATCGCGCTTGCAGGCCTTTGGGACCTGGAAGGCGACGCGAGCGAGCTTTCCCGTGCCC
>CAJMRO010000027.1:0-19282 GCA_905215825.1 uncultured bacterium | reverse complement strand
GGCGCTGGCATCGCCCTTGCCGCCCGCAAGTACACTCGTCGGGCAGATCGCCACGACACCCGTCACACGTCCCGGCTCGCCCGAGCATTCGTACACGTAATACGCCGCACCCGGGTCCTTGAGCATCAGACCATCGGCAATGGCTCCGCGCAGAGCATCGTTGCCGCTCAGGATGCTGCCCATTGCAGGCAGCGCCTCGAGCACGCGGTCCTGAGCCGGGCGGATGCAGGGAAACGGAAGTGCTTTCATGGGCGGTCCTAACGCACGAGTCGGTTTGTTCGCGGCTTATTATGCCCCAACTTGGCCGCTCGCGTCCCAGAGCACGTTATCGGCGAGCGCGATTAGCACCTGCTGACAACGAACGATATCGGCGTGGGGCACATATTCGTTGGGCTTGTGCGCGAGCGCGAGCGACCCGGGACCGTAGCTCATGCAATTGCGGTTACCTGTCTTGCCGGCAATGACGGCGGTGTCGGTGTAGCCGGTAAAGAAGCCGACGGTCGTGTCCACGTCCGTCACGTCATCGGCGGCACGCATGAGCGCTGCTAGAAGGGGAGAGTTCGGGTCGCGCTCGATGGCGGGGCGGTCGCCCGTCACGGTGTAGCTGCCATGGCAACCGGGAACGGCGGCTTCGGCGACGGCGATGGCCTGCTCTACCATGCGCGTCGCGGCGGCCGTATCGGTCGGCGGGGTCAGACGCATGTCGACCCAGACTTTGGCGCGGTCGGGCACGACATAGGGGCGATATCCGCCCTCGATTTGGCCAAACGTGATGGTCGAAGGCCCCAGCTCATCGTGCGCGGGCAGCGCCATAAACGCGCGACGGAGCGAACACACGACCTCGGCTATGGCGGCGACGGCATCCGCGCCCTTCCAGGGCTGGCTCGCATGCGCCGTCACGCCAGTCATTTCAATTTCGAACCACGTACGCCCCTTGTGCGCTACCTGGATCTGTCCGTCGGTGGGCTCGGTGTCCAGCACCCATTCACGCGAGCCGACCCAGCCGGCATCGATAGCTGCCTCTGAACCACGCATAAAGTCTTCCTCGTCGACCGAGCAGATGAGTGAAAAGCCGCGGTGGGGCAGCTCGCCTTCTGCCGCCACGCGCTCGAGCGTATGGACCAGTGCGGCAATGGCGCAGGCCAGGCCACCCTTCATATCGCAGGCACCACGGCCGTAGAGTTTATCGTTGCGCACGATCGCTCCGAGCGGCGGAATGTCCGCGTCCCAGCCATCGCCCAAGGTGACGGTATCCAAATGGCAGATGTAGACGAGCCGTGGCTCGTCGCTTTGGCCCGGCACGGTGACCATTAGATTGCGGCGTCCGGGGAGTACTTCGTGCTCTGCAATCTGCACGGCATCGAGTACCGGATAGCTCAGCTGCGCCAACCGTTCCTCAACCAACGCTTTGATATAGCGCTCAATCTCGTCCTCATACGCACCCGGGTCTGAACTGTCGATCCGCACGAGCCCTTGCGTAAGCCGCCAAGCAAAATCTGTATCAACCATAGGCACCTCACAGATAGTTAGGTCAACATACAGATTGTATGCCAAGAAGCGGCTCAGTGCATTTAATGGAGCGCTCACAAAAATGGGGGCGCCTCTCGTGCGAAAGGCGCCCCCGCGGGCATTCAATGTCAGCGACGGGCAGGCCACATGGGGAACTGCCCGTCAGGTCAGTCGGCGCTACTTGATCACGCGCACGCGATACATCGACGGAATCTGCTTGAGCGCCTCGATGGTGCTGCTGTCTAGGTGTTCGTCGGTGTCGAACATGGTGTAGGCGTTCTCGCCGGCGGACTCGTTGGTCATACGCTGCACGTTGGCGTTGTCCTTGGCCAGGATGGCCGTGATCTGGCCGATCATGTTGGGCACGTTGGCATGCAGGCAGGCAATGCGGCTTGCAGCGCGCGCCTTGCCCATGCTGCAGGCGGGGTAGTTGACGCTGTGTGCGATGTTGCCGTTCTCCAGGTAATCCTTGAGCTCGCTGATGGCCATGTCGGCGCAGTTGGCCTCGGCCTCGCCGGTGCCGGCGCCCGAGTGCGTGGTGATAAACGTATTGGGCATCTTGACCGTCTTGGGCGTGGCGAAGTCGCAGCTAAACCAGCTGAGCTTGCCCTCGCGCAGGGCGGCGTCGACGGCGTCCTCGTCAATGATGGTTTCGCGCGCGTAGTTGATGAGCACGGCGTCCGGTGCCAGCAGGTTAATCTGTTCGGTGCTGATCATGCCGATGGTGTCGGCCTTGCTGGGCACGTGCACGGTGAGGTAGTCGCAGCCGCGGCAGAGATCCTCGAGCGTGCCCACGCGCTGCACCTCGCGGCTCAGCACCCACGCGTGCTCGACGGAAATGAACGGGTCGTAGCCGTAAACGTCCATGCCCAGATCGACGCAGGCGTTGGCGACCTTGGAGCCCACGTTGCCCAGGCCGATGACACCGATGCGCTTGCCCTTGAGCTCGCGGCCCACAAAGGCCTTCTTGGCCTTTTCGGCATCGACCTGAATCTCGGGGTCGTCGGCGTTGTCACGCACCCAGTTCATTGATTGCACCACGCCGCGGCTCGAGAGCACCAGCATGCCTAGGACGAGCTCCTTAACGGCGTTGCTGTTGGCGCCGGGGGAGTTAAAGACGACGACGCCCTTCTTGGCGTACTCCTCGACGGGGATGTTGTTGACGCCGGCGCCGCAGCGGGCGATGGCGCGGATGCCCTCGGGCAGCTCGTAGCCGTGCAGGTCGGTCGAGCGCATCAGAATGGCGTCGGCCTCTTCGGCGGTGCTCACAAACTCGTAGCCCTCACCAAACTCGACCTTGCCGTCCTTGGTAATGTCATCGATGGTTTTAATCTTGCGCATGGAAAACTCCTTAGCAGGTTTTGATCTATACAGGGTGGTCTGAGATGGCTGATCGGCCCGCGCGTTGCGGGCTAGTTAGATCGCGGGCTCAAACTAAGCTGCGCTTCGAAGTCCTTCATGTACGAGGCCAGTGCCTGCACATCTTCCATGGTTACGGCGTTGTAGACGCTAGCGCGCATGCCGCCCACCAGGCGATGGCCCTTGACGTTTTGAATCTGGTGCTCTGCCGCGCCTGCGACAAAGGCCGCGTCGAGTTCGGCGTCGCCGGTGCGGAAGGTGACGTTGGCGATGGAGCGGCTGTCGGCCTGTGTGGTGCCATGGAACAGCACGCTGTGCTCGAGCAGGTCGTAGAGCAGGTTGGCCTTGGCCCAGTTGCGCTCGGCCATGGCGGCAAGTCCGCCGGTCTGCTCAACCCAACGGAACACCTTGCCGCACACGTAGATGCCAAAGGTGTTGGGCGTGTTGAGCATGGAACCCTTGGCGGCCTGGGTCTTAAGGTCCAGGTACTGCGGCGTCTGCGCAAAGGCGGGGCCATCTGCGATGAGGTCGTCGCGCACGATGGCCACGGTCACGCCCGCGGCGCCGGCGTTTTTCTGCGCTCCGGCGTAAATGAGCCCGTAGCGCTCAACGTCGAGCGGCTGCGACAGGAAGCAGCTCGAGACATCGGCGACCAGCGGCACATCGCCACAACTGGGCAGCTCGTGGTACATGGTGCCAAAGATGGTGTTGTTCTGGCAGATGTAGACGTAGTCGAGCCCGTCGCCTGCGGCCTCGGCGGCAATGCGCGCATTGATGTCGGCCATGTCGGGGATGCGGTCGAAGTTGGTGTCCTCGGAGCTCGCGAGCAACACGGCCTCACCGTACTTGGCGGCTTCTTTGTATGCCTTGTTGGCAAAGTTGCCGGTCACGATGTAGCCGGCGCGGCCGCGGTGCATGAGGTTCATGGGGATGCCCGCAAACTGCAGCGTGGCACCGCCCTGTAAAAACAGGACACGGTAGTTGTCCGGGATGCTCAGCAGACGGCGCAGGGTTGCCTCGGCGTCGTCGATAATCTGCTGGTACATGCTAGATCGATGGCTCATCTCGAGCACGGACATGCCGCAACCGCGGTAGTCCATCATCTCGTCGGCGATCTCGGCGAGCACGCTTGTAGGCAGCGCGGCCGGGCCAGCTGAGAAGTTGTGCACACGTGCCATCTTCTAGTCTCCCTCGTAGTCGTTTGAACGTTCGGGATACTTTAGCACAGTGGAGCGCTAGGCGCGACCGCATCACAGCAAAACCCGAGTGCGCCGCTATGATTTACAGGATGGTTACATGGGGGAGGGGTGCTTTACTCCTCAGGCAAATCCAAATCTGCGAGCGAAGGCATGAGGCTTCCTAGGCGCTTGATCTCTTCGTCGCAAATTAACTACCTCCTGCCCGCTACGACGCGAGCGTGGCGATGACGGCTTCGTCGCCGGCGTATATTAGGGTGTTGCCGTCGGGGATGATCGTTTGGCCGTCGCGCTTGAGCATCACCACGATAAAGGGGTGCTTGCCCTGCGGCACATCGCGAAGACGCTGGCCGGCCAGGCGACCGTGGGGGGTTACGGTGACCTCGCGCAGCGTAATCTCGGCACGCTCTTCGAACGTTGGGGCGGCCATCACCAGCAGATCGCCTTCCTGGATCACGGTATCGCCGTTGGGCAGCACCGGGTGCGCCCCGTCGCGCAGCACCAGGACCACGAGCATGTCCGTCGCGCTGCCAATATCGGCGAGCGAGCGCTCGGCAAACGGATGGCCAGCACCCACCTTGAGCTTTACAAATGACATGCCGTCTTCGTCGCGATAGTCGTTAAAGGTGCGGCGCACGTCGCCGGTCGCATCGATCATATCGAGCTTCTTCGCCACCGCTGGCAGCAGCGAGCCCTGCACCACAATGCTCGACACGGCAATCACAAACACCAGGTCAAATAGGTCGTGTCCGCCGGGAACGCCGGCCACCACGGCAAAGAGGCTAAACACGACCGAAGCTGCTCCGCGCAGGCCCGCCCAGCTTACGAGCGCGACCTGGCGGGGGTTCGTCTTAAAGGGCGCCAGGAGCACGCCGACGGCGATGGGACGGCTCACGTAGAGCATAAACGCCATGAGCGCCAGGCCCGGCAGCAGCATCTGCGGCAGGCGTGCGGGCGTGACGAGCAGGCCGAGCAAGAAGAAGATCGTCATCTCGGCCATCTCGGTGAGGGTGTCAAAGAAGTGCGCCATCTCGACCTTGCCGGTGATGTCGCTCGCACCCAGCACAATGCCGGCCAGGTATACGGCCAAAAAGCCGTTGCCGCCCAGATAGCTTGGTAGCGCGTAGGCGACGATGGCCACGGCGAACAAAAAGATGGTCTGCGCGTCCTTGGCCGTTGCGTGCGCGCGTTCAATCAGGCGGCCCGCCGCCCAGCCGATGGCAAGGCCCAGGCCCACGCCCAGGATAATCTGCTTGGCCAGCAGTGCGGGAATGTTGATGTCGCCGCCGGCCGCGAGTGTAGCGAGCACAGCGGTGAGCATGTAGGCGACGGGGTCGTTGGAGCCCGATTCGACCTCGAGCAGCGAGTCGGTGCCGCCCCTCAGCGAAAGGCTGTGCTCGCGCAGAACGCTAAAGACGCTGGCCGCGTCGGTGGACGCCACGACCGATCCCAGCAGCAGGCCGCCGATCCAGTCGAAACCCAGCACAAAGTGGGCGAATACGCCGGTGATGCCGGCAGTGATGACGACGCCGAGCGTGCTCAGCAGCACCGCGGGCACGGCGACGGGCTTGGCGCGGTCGATGTTGGTGTTAAAGCCGCCGTAGAACATGATGAACAGCAGCGCCGTGCTGCAGACGGTTTCGGTGAGCGCGTAGTCGCTAAAGTCGATATGCGCCGGGCCGTTGACGCCCAACAGCATGCCGAGCGCGATAAAGATGAGCAGGGTGGGGAAGGGGAGTTTTTTGCCGACGGGTTTGATGGTCAGGCACAAAATGATGACGAGGCCGATAAAGAGAAGGATCTGGTTCATAGATGGTGTCCGCTCCTGGGTGGTTGGCGTGGCACGGTCAGTTGTCTGCGGTTATTTGTACCCAAAGATGGTGGGTTTATGGGGTTGGATTGCGGGCGTGCGCGATATCGTCATAGACGGCTGCCGTCTTTGCCTCTGCTCGGAAACCCTTTCCAGCTTTATTGCAACGGAGTACAATGGGTAACGTTTAAGTTCAACTTGAAGTTTTAGTTGCGGCACCGGGCTTCGGCCGCAATGCAAGGAGAGGCGTACCATGGCGATCTATGTGACATCTGACGCTCACGGGCACGTGCGTGCGCTTGACGAGGCCCTGTCTAAGATCTCGTTGACGTCCGACGACACACTGTACGTGCTGGGCGACATGATCGATCGCGGGCCCGATCCGGTCGGTGTTATTAAGCTCGTGCGCTCGCTGCCCAACGCCCGCGTGCTCAAGGGCAATCACGAGCAGATCATGCTCGATGCCATCATTGGCCAGGATCCGCTCGATGCCGAGACCTGGGATATCAACGGTGGCTGGACGACGCGCGAGCAGCTCAACGACATGGAATTTGAGGCATACGAGGAGCTCGTGCGATGGATGGCCGCGCTGCCGCTCTACGCGGTGGTCGAGACTGCCGAGCGGCCGTACCTGCTGGTGCACGCCGGCATTCAGACCGAGGCGGCGCGTGCGTTTTTGCTTGAGCATGGTGTCGATTGTGCCGATGGCGTCGGAGCGGTGGGTGCTGATCGCGAGCTGCTGCAGCAGATGCTCGCAGTGCAGTCGTCCGATGACCTGCTGTGGATTCGTCACGGCTATTGGGATGTGCCGACCGGGCTGCTTTCTGCCGAGGGCAAGGGTCCGGTCGTGGTGAGCGGTCACACGCCAACGGTGTCGCTCGGGCGTTATTGCGAGGTCGGTGGTCTTGCGGGGCTCGATGAGGAGTCGGGCCGCGGGCAGATCGTGCGCCTGGGCGGCGAGGATGCCGCCGGTGTGCCCGATCGCATCGACATCGACTGCGCTGCCGCCACCGGCTCCGAGTTCGGTCGCGTGGGCATCCTGCGCCTGGACGACGGGGCGGAGTTCTACGCGAACATCAACCCGGGCGAATAATCGGTGCAAGGGGTAGCTAATTTGGGACGGGGCTTTTTTGACTACTTTTGCCCTTCTGCCCGCTAATTGATTTCTCTGGGACGGGGATTAAATAATCATTTGGCTGCCCGCTGGCTAAGTGAGTAGACTTTTTTGGAAATGCCGAGCACCCAACATATTTGCCTCAATAAAACCGCAGGTCACAGACTTGTGCTCTGTTGGTGTGGTCGGAGATTCGGTAAAAGTCTACTCACTTAGTTTTGCGTGATGAATATTGTTCGCAATGTGACCCCAGCCGGGGTGATTCCACCGCAAATTAGCTGCTCCCATCGCCGCAATTAGGCGCCGTACGGATTCCGGTCCCTCTCTATGCGTTGGCGGATGTGGGCGTACTCGATAACCAACAGTACCAGCAGCAGGGCCATGATGGCTAGGTAGCTTACGACGGCGCCCATCAGGCCGAGCAGATTGATTAGAATCACCGGCAGTACCACGCTCGCGGCAAAACAAATCAGGTAGACCTTGGTGACGTCGCCGGCGTGGCGCAGCACCGTGATGATGGCGTAGATAAAGTCGATGGCCGCGGTGACGCCGCCGGCGACGACCATCAGCAGCGCCAGCGTACGGTAGCGTTCAAAGCTGAGACCGTACATAAAGCTCATGAGGGGAATACCGGGACCTGCCATAAATGCGGCGCACGCGCCGGTGATGACCACGATCAGCGCCATAACGGCAACAATAATCAGGTCAAAGCGACGACGCTTGCGAGGATTAGCCCAAATGCTCGACAAGCGCAGGAGCTGCGGTTTATAGACAAATCCAATGCTCAACAGAATAGCCTGAGCTGGAAAAAAGAGGGCATTAAAGTACAGCTGGTATTTATAGGCCAGTGTGCCTTCCATCACAAACTTGGGCATGCTCTCGATAAGGTTGAACAGGAATAGCGCGCCAAAGAGTGGAGCGCACTGGACAAACAGGTGGCCGACCTCGCGCAGGCTCACGCGGCGCGATTTTTCGGTCTCGAGCAGGGCAAGCGGCGCGGTGACCAGCACGAGCGAGGCGATCGCGGTGACGCCCATGGCCATGGCCGCGATGGGCATGCTGCGCGTGAGGAGCAGCGCCACGCTGAAGACCGCGATGACGCCGACGGAGCGTAGCGTTTGGCTCATGCCAGCCAAGTAGAGCTTGTCGGCCTGCTGCAGGCGGCCTTCGTACACGTCGGCGACGCCGTCTATCACCTTATACAGGTAGACGCCCAGGCCGATCGTCGCCATCTGCGCGTCATAGCCGCGGGCGCTGCTGTACATGAGGCCGCAGCCTAGGGCGAGCGCTCCGCAAAGCCAGCGGTTGAGCTGGTAGGAGGCAAAGGACGTCGTTTCGTCGATGTCCGAGACCTGAAAATTGCGCACGCCATAGTTGCACGCGATCATGATGAGCGTGCCGGTGACAAAGGCGATGGAGAATTTGCCTGCTTCTTCTGCTCCCACGAGCTGCGTAGACACGATGGTGAGCAGTGGAAACGCCAAGCCCCACACGGCGGTGCCGAGGGTGTTCCAAAGATAGTCGCGACTGGTGGCGTGCTCCTCGTATTCCGCTTCCTGCAGGGAGAAGCCGCCGCCGTAGACGGCGCCGAGCAGACGGTTCCACCAAGCGTTGACCATGCGGCGAACGGGGCCGGGCTCCCGATCGCGTTCGCGCCGACGACGTGTGGCTTGGCTGCTATCGGGCCCGCCGGCGTTGCGCTGGCTCAGCTCCTGGATGCGAGCGAGCTCCTCGGCGGTGTGCGAGGCCGGGAACAGGCCGTTCTCGATGCGACCGCCCTGGCTGGGTGCCCCGCCCGATACGGTGGGGTCGGAGACGCCGTTGTGACGGGCGATGGCGCGGCGGATGCTATCGAGGGGCGTGATACTCAAAGCGGAGTCCTTTCTATTGCTGCGCTTTAGTATAGACGCGACGGTGTTCGCTCGTGTTTTTGAACGGATTGTTCAATAATTTCGGCGGGCGGCTGTAATTTGTCGGTAAACGTGCGGTATCCTGTTGAAGTTTTGTGACACCCCCGATGCCGCCCACGCGGTACCAAGGAGCTTCTACCTATGGACGTCGCCGCATTCTTACTGGCTTTTGTGCCGATTATTTGGCTGGTCGTGATGCTGCTGTGCTTTAAATGGCCAGCTTGGAAGGCCGCTATCGGATCGTTTGTCCTTTCGTGCTTGCTTGCCTTCGCATGGTGGCACCTGCCGGCAGCGCAGATCGCGACCGCCTCGCTCGAAGGTTTTTTTGATGGCTCTGTGGCCCATCGTCCTGGTGATCATCGCCGCGGTGTTCACGTATAACCTGTGCGTTCGTACGGGCGCCATGGACGTGATCGGCAGCATGATCACCTCCATCAGCAGCGACCGCCGTCTGCTGGCGCTGCTCGTGGCTTGGTGCTTCGGTGGCTTTATGGAGGGCATGGCCGGCTTCGGTACCGCTGTCGCCATTCCCGCCGGCATGCTCGCGGGCCTGGGCTTTGAGGCCGTGCCTGCCGTGCTCATCTGCCTGCTGGCCAACGGCGTGCCCACGCCCTACGGCTCCATCGGCATCCCCACGGTGTCCGTTGCCGACCTGGTGGGTTTGGATTCCCTTCACCTAGCGACCGTTCAGCTGGTGCAGCTCGCACCGTTCTTTGTGGTGATGCCGCTATTTATTGTGCTGGTTGCGGGCCGTGTTGCCGATGACCAGGGCAATGCCGCGAGTGTGGGCGAGCGTCTGCACGGTGTTGCCGGCGTGGCGTTGCTCTCCGGCGTGTCGTTTGTCGGCGCGGCTCTGGTCGTTGCCATGTTTGTGGGCCCCGAGCTGGCCGTGGTCGTAGGATCCATCGTTTCGCTCGCGCTGACAGCTGCGCTTGCCATGCGTGCCGAGAAGTCGGGGCATCTGGACGCACACTTCCATATGAATATCGAGGCCGGCGAACAGCTCACCGTTAAATCGGCGCTTTCGGCCTGGTCGTGCTTCATTCTGATTTTTGTACTGCTGCTGGGTACGTCCAACCTGGTGCCCGCCGTGCATGCCGCGCTTGCGCCCTTTGCAAGCCACGTGCAGGTGTATTGCGGCGAGAACCCCGGTACGCTTACGTTTTCGTGGATTAACACGCCGGGTGTTTGGATCTTCCTGGCCGCGTTTGTCGGCGGTGCCATTCAGGGTGCTTCGCCACGCATGATGGGCGAGGTGCTGGCCGCGACTGTGAAGCAGATGATGCCGACGGTGATCACGATGCTTTCGGTGCTGGGCTGTGCCAAGGTGATGGGCTATGCGGGCATGATCTCTTCGATCAGCGCGTTCTGCATCGCCGTCGCCGGTGGGCTGTACCCGATTCTGGCTTCGTGGATCGGCGCAGTCGGTGCGTTTGTGACCGGCTCGGGCACGTCCTCGGGCATGCTGTTTGGCCCCATTCAGAGCCAGGCTGCCACTGCGCTGGGTGTGAGCGACTACTGGATGGTCGCGTTGAACGCCCTGGGCGTCGCCGCCGGTAAGATGATCTCGCCGCAGACCCTCGCCATTGGTCTTGCCGCCGTGCTCGTGCGCGGTAAGGATGCCGAACTCCTGGGCGCCGTCCTGCCCTACGCCGCCGGCATGCTGGTCCTGATGAGCGCCATAGCCATGCTCGGCCAAGGCCTGCCGCTGTAGTCGGCACTTAGGGACGTTCCTTATGTGCCGGCACTCTGGGAACGTCCCTAAGTGCCGGCATCCGGGGACACTCCTTGAATGTTGTCTGTTCAAGAGTGTCCCCAATGACTAGTCGTTTAAAAGCGTCCCCAATGACTAGGCCGCTTGCCTGCGATTTTTGACCGTTGGGCGGGCTTGCCGCCCTTGCCGCAAAAACGTTTTTGCATATCGGGTACAACGGGCTTTACGTGAGTAAAGTGCGCGTCGCGTCAACGTGTCGCGTTTTTAAAGGAGGCCCCATGCCTGGTGTTACCCCTGCAGAAGTTCTGTCCAACTTTGGTATTACGCTCGTTGAAGATCCCGCCGAGAATCAACCCCGTCTGCTGGTGGACCTGCCGGCGGCAGAGCTTGTCGAGCACGCTATTCGTCGCAAAGAGGGCCGTATGGCTTCTAATGGCGCGCTCGTGATCGAGACGGGGGAGCGCACTGGTCGTTCGCCCAACGATCGTTTTATCGTTGACACCCCCGATGTTCACGACAAGATCGCCTGGGGTGCGGTCAACCGCCCACTGTCCGTCGAGAGCTATGAGGCCATCAAGGCCGGCATCGTCGACTATCTCAACGAGCGCGACGTGTTCGTCACGCGCGGCATGGCGGGCGCTGACCGCAACCACACGCGTCGCCTGCTTGTTGCCTGCGAGCGTGCCAGCCAGGCACTCTTCATTAAGCAAATGCTCGCCCGTCCGCTCGCCCGCGAAATCGCGCGCACCGGCGAGCCCGACTTCTGCGTGCTCGCAGCGCCCGGTTACCAGTGCGATCCTGCCATCAAGGGCCTCAACTCCAGCGCCGCCGTGGTCATCAACTTCCAGGAGCGCGTGATTTTGGTCGCGGGTACCGGCTACTCCGGCGAAATCAAAAAGTCCATCTTCAGTGTCATGAACTACCTGCTGCCTGTCGAGGACGACGTGCTGCCCATGCATTGCTCGGCCAGCATGGATCCCGTCACGCACGAGACCGCCGTGTTCTTTGGCCTGTCCGGCACCGGCAAGACCACGCTTTCGGCCAATCCCACGCGCCTGCTGATCGGCGACGACGAGCACGGTTGGTCCGACATGGGCATCTTCAACATCGAGGGTGGCTGCTACGCCAAATGCGAGGGCCTGGACGCCTTCCACGAGCCCGAGATCTTCAACGCCGTCCGTTTTGGCGCCATTTGCGAAAACGTGGTGCTCGACGAGAACCGCAAGCCCAACTACGACGACATCTCGATCACGCACAACACGCGCGTGGCCTATCCCGTGGAGCACATTCCTAACGCGTGGACTAAGGGCATGGGCACCACTCCGAGTGTCGTGCTGTTCCTGACTTGCGACGCTTTTGGCGTGCTGCCGCCCATCTCGCGCCTGACGGCCGACGCCGCCATGTACCACTTTGTGACGGGCTTTACGGCTAAGATTCCCGGCACCGAGGTCGGCGTCACCGAGCCCACGCCCACGTTCTCTTCGCTGTTCGGCGAGCCGTTTATGCCGCTCGACCCCATGGTTTACGCCAAGATGCTTGGCGAGCGCATTGCCGACGGCCGCACGCGCGTGTACCTGGTCAACACCGGCTGGATCGGCGGCGGCTACGGCGTGGGTCATCGCATCGAGCTGGCCTACACGCGCTCGCTGGTCGCGCGCGCCCTCGACGGCACCATTGAGGACAGCGAGTTCGTGCACGACGACATCTTTAACGTCGACATTCCCACGACGTGCCACGGCGTGCCCGATGGCATCCTGGTGCCGCGCCAATACTGGCAGAGCACCGCGCGCTACGACGAGGCCGCGCACAACCTGGCGGTGATGTTCGAGGAGAACTTCGAGAAGAAGTACTCGCACCTGCCCGAGTCCGTCAAAGCCGCCGGCCCGCACGCCCAGGTGTCCGCCGAGGCCCGTCATCGCGGCCGCGGCCTGCTGGGACTCCGCCACTAGCTTCGCCGTGAGTCCATATCCACCACAAAGGGGACAGGCACCTTTGTGGTGGTTTTGCTCACGTGGATGACTCGGGTTACAATACGCCTGACATATCGTCCCCTTCTCCGGATGGGGACAGCGTAAGCGTTCTTGTGACGGCACCGTAGGACTTTGAAGGTGGTCGTTGTAAGGGCGCTTTTTGTTTAGGCGCTCGCGTTGGCGCGAATCGTGAAGGGAGCATGTGTGAAGAGCTTTATTGCCGAGGATTCATTTTGGGAGCTGTTTCCGCAGGCAGCGGTCGGTGTTGTAGTCGTTGAGGGCATGAAACCCGCGGCGCAGATTCCTCAAGAGGACGTGGACGCGATTGCGGCGCTGCTCGATCGCGCCAATATCGACGCGGAGCGTCATCTGACCAGCGACACTATCAGCGAGAACGCACCGGTCAAGGCATGGCGCGAGGCGTATCGTCTGTTCAAGACTAAGAAGGGTGCGCGTTGTTCGATTGAGAACCTGCTTAAGCGCGTGCTCAAGGGCAAGCCGGTCGGTCATATCACGCCGGCGGTGGATATTTACAACACGGTGTCGCTGACCTACGCGCTGCCCGTGGGAGGCGAGGATCTGCATGCGATCGAGGGAGACCTTCGCCTGAAGGTGACCGACGGTGGCGACGCGTTCTTGCCGCTTGGCGAGGAGGCGGACGATCCGACGCTGCCCTGCGAGCTGGCCTATATCGATGATGCGGGCGCCGTGTGCCGCTGCTGGAACTGGCGCGACGGCGTTCGAACGGCTCTGTCCGATGATTCGGCCGATGCGTTCCTGGCGATTGAGTGCGTGGAGCCCGAGCGAATGAAGGACTGCCAGGCCGCGATCGATCGCCTCGCTGAGTTGCTCGAGCGTTATCTGGGAGCGACGGTTGTCGTTAAGACGCTTGTGACTCGCGACAATCCCTGCGTGGAGCTGTAGCGAAGTCTGCGGATCAAACTCGACGGTCAAAACCACTACAATGGTGCCTGTCCCCTTTGTGGTGGTTTTTATGTTGATGGGTTAACAAATAGGGTGCGCAGGGCTGGCGGCCGATAAGTACGGTTAAGATGTTTACCCGTTAGCATTATGCAAGCGAAAGGCGGTCGTCTCCCATGCAGCAGAACGACGAGACACGTTTCGAGGACTTTGTCGGACTGATCAGCGGGCTCTACAAGGAGATCCAGCGCATTAAGACATCCGAGGGCGCAAGGCTGGGCCTCAAGGGCTCCGACGTTATGTGCCTGTACTATCTTGAGCGCAGCAAGGACGGCCTGACTGGCGCCGACCTCGCTCGCATGGCAGGCGTGACCCGCGCCGCCGTCTCGCGCACGCTCGCGCATCTGGAGGAGGGCGGCTACGTCGAGGTCGATGATTCGGGCGATGCCGCCGTTAAGTATCGTGCTCCGGTGCGCCTGACCGCTCTGGGCGGCGAGAGTATGAGCGAGGCGGACCGCATCATTCGCGAGGTGCTCGATACCACCGGTAAGGCTATGGGTGTGGAGCAGCGCGAGCAGATGTATGCGTCGCTACGCACGATTCTCAACACCCTGCGCGAGATCTAAGGCCGCCAAGGCATTTGCTTCCAATTAACAACTGCATAGTCCCGTTTGAGCGCGTATGCCGTGCCGGGGCTTGCTGTCAAAATTCCCTGCGCGGGACCTGCGCAAGAAAGGATTCGCTATGTCCGTCCGTATTATTACCGATTCCGCAAGCGATATGTCACCGGCCGAGCACCCAGCATTGGCCGTTTTGCCACTGTCCGTCACCTTTGGCACCGATGTGTACATGGATGGCGTCGACATCGATCACCAGCGCTTTTACGAGATGCTCGTGGAGCGCGATGAGCTGCCTAAGACCGGCCAGGTCAACCCGTACGCGTTTTCGCAGGCTATTGCCGAGGCGCGTGAGGCCGGCGATGAGGCAGTGATTATTACCGTGGGCGCTAAGCTTTCGGGTACCAACCAAAGTGCCCGCACCGCACTTGCCGAGGCGCCGGGCGGCGATGTGTATGTGGTGGATAGCAATAACGTTACCCTGGGCGAGCGCGTGCTGGTTGAGTACGCGCTGCGTTTGGTGGACGAGGGCCAGGGCGCGGCTCAGATCGCGGCGGCTGTCGAGGCCGTGCGCGACCGTGTAGTCGTCATCGGCCTGCTCGAGACGCTTGAGTACCTCGTTCGCGGCGGTCGCCTGTCTGCTGCGGCTGGTGCTGTGGGCACGTTGCTCAATGTGAAGCCCGTTGTGGCAGCGGAGGACGGTCTGATCGTGCAGCTGGGCAAGGCTCGTGGCTCCAAGAACGGCCGGAACCTGCTCAACCAGAAGGTCGAAAAGGCAGGCGGCATCGACTTTTCCATGCCGCTGGCGCTCGGCTATACGGGCCTTTCGGATGCGGTGCTCAAGAAGTATATCGAGGACAGTGCGGCACTGTGGGCTGGTCACACCGAGGGCGAACTGCCCGTTCACACCATTGGTGCCACCATCGGCACCCACGTAGGCCCCGGCGCCGTAGCCGTAGCCTTCTTCCAGCCCGCCAACTAACCGACCTGCCATAAACCACCACAAAGGTGCCTGTCCCCTTTGCGGTGGTTTATGCTTTTCAGGGTGGAAGGGAGCGAGCAATGACGTCTGAGGGCTTTTTTGAACGGGTGTACGAGGTGGTCGAGCAGATCCCCGAGGGGATGGTAGCCACGTATGGCCAGGTGGCGCTGCTTGCCGGTCGTCCACGAAGTGCGCGGTACGTGGGGTATGCCCTGCATAGCAATCCGCGCCCCGGCGAGATTCCCTGTCACCGCGTGGTGTTTGCCGACGGCCGTATCTGTGAGGGCTTTGCCTTTGGCGGCCCCGATGCTCAGCGTGAGCTCTTAATGGGGGAGGGTGTGACGTTTACCGATCCCGTGCACGTCGACTTGGCCGCCTGTCGCTGGCTTGCCGGACTCTAACGGCTCTGCCGTGGCCAAAACCACCACAAAGGTGCCTACCCCTTTGTGGTGGTTTAGTTTACTTGGGCTAACTTATGGAGAAGCTATGGCGGCGGATATTGATGCTGCAAAGTAAACCACGGCGAACTATATTGGTTTCAGCAACGGAGCAGGCAATAGGCGATGAAAAAGCCTGCCCTGTTGAGTTTGATTCGCATTCCTCCCCTCTGTGCGATTCAACGGTGTACTTCGGGAACAGGCCCGCTGGCAACTAACTGCCGGCGGGCCTGTTCCTGTTTGTCGGGGGAGTGCGATGGACGGAGCCGAAGCGGTCCGGCTCCAAAAAAGGCGGACGCCGTAGCGCCCGCCCTATAGCAATCGAAAGCTCAAGCCAGCAGATCGGCCTAGTACACCATACCCATGGCGTCCTGAACCTCTGCCAGGGTCTGCTCGGCGATCTCGTTGGCGCGACGGTTGCCCTCGTGCAGCACGTCCTTCACGTAATCCAGATCGTTCTCGTAGCGCTGGCGACGCTCGCGGATAGGTGCGAAGTACTCGTTGACGACCTCGGTCACGTACTTCTTGAGCTGGCCGGAGCCGCCCATGCCAATCTCCTCGGCAATTTCGACCTCGGAGCGGCCGGTGCAGATGGCGGCTGTCGAAAGCAGGCCAGACACGCCGGGGCGGTTCTCGGGATCGAACGTGATCATGCGCTCAGAGTCGGTCTGGCTTTTCTTGATGCGCTTGGCCGTCTCCTCAGCGGTCATCGAGATGTTGATGGCGTTGCCGTAGCTCTTGCTCATCTTGCGACCGTCAAGGCCGGGCAGTAGCGGGGTCTCGGACAGCAGCGCGTCGACCTCGGGGAACACCTTGCCGTAACGGTTGTTAAAGCGGCGGGCGATGGTGCGGGTAAGCTCGATGTGCGGCAGCTGGTCGCGACCGACGGGTACCACGTTGCCCTTGCAGAACAGGATGTCGCAGGCTTGATGTACCGGGTAGGTGAGCAGAAGGCCGGTGAGCTCGTGGCCCGAGGCCTCCATCTCGGCCTTGACGGTGGGGTTGCGCGCCAGCTCGGCCTCGGACACCAGCGACAGGAACGGCAGCATGAGCTGGTTGGCGGCGGGCACGGCGGAGTGCGCGTAGATCATGGTCTTGTCGGGGTCGATGCCGCAGGCAAGGTAGTCCATGACCATGTTGTACACGTTGTCCTGGATGTGCTCGGTCGTGTCGCGGTCAGTGATGACCTGGTAGTCGGCGATGAGCACGTTGGTCTTGGCGCCCATGTTCTGCAGCTCAACACGGCCCTTGAGGGTGCCGAAGTAGTGGCCCAGGTGCAGACGGCCGGTGGGGCGGTCGCCGGTGAGCATGGTGAACTTCTCGGGCGTCTTGGTCAGGCCCTCGCGAATGGCGTTGCTCTTTTGCAGCGCGACTTCGTAGCTGTTCTCGTTTGGCATGATTGCTCCTAACGTATGTTCATGGGTCAAGATGATAACGCGTTTATTGGAGGGGTGGTGCGTAAGTAGGCGAGGGGCGGGAGAGGGACGCGCGTGGTGCGGCATGTGCGATGGGTGCGGCGCGGCCGTGCTTGGCTAACGGTGCCTTGGCACATCCTCGGCAGCTTGCCCTAGAGCTTGTGGTGGCGCTCTTCTTTGCGCTCCTCGGCTGCCTGCTCCTCCTGCTTAAAGGCGGGGTCGTCGGGGGTGACCAGTTCGTCCTCGTGCGTGCGCTTGTTGTAATGGTGGAGCAGCACGGGCTCAAATAGATGTAGATGCTTGGCGAAGGCCGCCGAGCCAATGGCGAGCACGGTAAAGATGAGCACGCGCATGGGCACCTCGACCTGATTGATGGCGGCGGCGCCGGCCGAAAGCATAATGCACCAGGCATAGATGAGCAGCACAGCCTGTTTTTGGTTGTAGCCTTCTTGGATCAGGCGGTGGTGGATGTGGCCCTTGTCGGCCTGCCCGATGCTAATGTGGGCGCGCTTGCGGCGCACAATGGCGCTAAACGTGTCGATGATGGGCACACCGGCAACGATGAGCGGGATGATAAGCGAGGTGAGTGCGGCGGTGCGGCTCACGTTGAGCAGCGAGATGGAGCCCAGCGCAAAGCCCAGAAGCAACGACCCCGAGTCGCCCAAGAAGATACTTGCGGGGTTGAAGTTGTAGCGCAAAAAGGCCAGACAGGCGCCAAAGAGCGCAATGGAGAGCGCGGCGGCGTCGATGCGGCCCGAGAGAACAGCCATCGAAAACATGGTGAACGATGCGATGCCGCAGATGCCCGTGGCCAAGCCGTCGAGGCCGTCGATGAGGTTAATGATGTTGGTGAATGCCACCAGATAGATCACGGTAATGGGGTAGGCGAGCCATCCGAGCATGATCTCGCCGGGAGCAAACGGGTTGACGATGACGCCGATCCGCAGGCCGCCCATGCAGGCGATAAGCGCGGCGAGGACCTGTCCGGCCAGCTTTTGCTTGGGCGTGAGCTGGAAGACGTCGTCGATGGCGCCGGTCGCAAAGATAACGGTAAAAGAAAGCGCAAGTATGGGGTAGCTGATGTGCAGACGGGGGTGGGGCACCAAAACGGGCGGCCAACCCAGGTACCAGGTGCCTAGGATTTGCACAGTGCAGGCGACGACCAGGCCCAAAAACACCGCCGTTCCGCCCAAACGCGGGATGGGCTTGGTGTTGATGCGGCGCTTAGAAGGATAGTCGACGGCGTCGAGCTTGATTGCCAGGCGCTTGACCAGGGGTACCGTGAGGAAGGTCGTGATAAAGGCCGCCGCTGCCACGCATAGGTACGGTATGTAGCTCGGGGATGAAGCCATGAATCTAAAAACCGCCAAGCGTCGAAGGAAAAGGTCAGAAGAACGCCATGCGCAAAGGGCATAGCCGAACCATAATACTCGACCAAGGGGGGTGCATGGAATTGCACGCAGCGATAATCACGCGCTTACCAGATATTGGGATGTTGTCGATGGCTTGTCGGGATGCCGGCGGGGATCCATATGGACTGTAATGGTGATTTTCGGCAAAAGAAAACCACCCCCCACGTTACGAAAATGAACCCACCTAAAACAGGTGGGTGCCCTCATCGACTGTTCCAGCGTCCTTAACAACGAAGGATACCTGTACTAGGTACGACTGTGTGGGCTCCCTAAATAAACGCGACGGTTCACCCAGTTGCTCCGCGGGGGGCGGAATACCTACATCATAAAGCGGCACTTTATCGATTCCAGTCTTGACATTACAAAAATCGTGTCGGACGATTACGGCGCCTTGGGCTCGAGCCGTCTGTGGGGTTGATCCCTTTACGTTTGAGCTGCTGAATCGTTGTTTTGGAGCATGGTTTTATGCCGACGTCGTTGACCGAACTTTTTTCGCCCGCCTGCCATTTGTGTCCGCGCCGTTGCGGTGCGGCGCGCGATGAGGGCGCGCACGGCGTCTGCGGTGCTAACGACACGCTCAAGGTGGCCCGCGCCGCGCTTCATATGTGGGAGGAGCCGCCTATCTCGGGCGAGGCCGGTTCGGGCACGATCTTCTTTAGCGGCTGCTCGCTCAAATGTATCTACTGCCAGAACCACGAGATCTCGACCGGCAATTTTGGCCTTGAGATTTCGCCTGAGCGCCTGGTCGAGATTATGCTGGAACTGCAGGACCAGGGTGCCAACAACATCAATTTGGTGACGGCGACGCACTATGCGCACCTGTTGCCTGCCGCGATTGCCGCGGCACGGGCGCGCGGACTGGTTATCCCAATCGTCTACAACACGAGTGGTTACGAGCGCGCGAGTGCCGTGGCGG